>CAKZUM010000402.1 GCA_937921525.1 uncultured Saprospiraceae bacterium | reverse complement strand
ACATATATATAATAGCCAAACACGCCAGATGGCTGTGCTTTTCCGTTCTTTGTTCCATCCCATCCTATATCTGGACTATTTGTTTTAAATATTTCATCTCCCCACCTATCGTATATAATCAACTCCATTTTACTAATAATTGCTCCTCTTAAATATAGAATATCATTTTCTCCGTCCCCATCTGGGGTAAAGGCATTGGGTAGAAAAATGTAAGGCTCTTCGCAAATTCCTGCTTGTACTTCTACATTGATACTGGCAGTAGCTGTGCAGCCAAATTCATTTTCGACACTTACTTGATATGCTGTATTTTCTGTTGGACTAGCTATTGGGGTAGCGATTGACGGATTATCTAAGCTACTGCTAGGTGTCCAACTATAATTATAAGCTGCATTTTCAGTCGCAACTAAAGTGATAGCTTCCCCTACATAGACTAAATTATTCTCAGATTCAATATCGACCTCTAACGCTACTGGATGAAAAGTAATAGGTATGACCCCTTCAAATTCGCAGCCATGCTCATCTAATGCTAGGAATTCATAGATCGTATTTTCGCTTGGAAATACGATTGGGGTATTTGTTGTGGCGCCATTAATGATGGTTTCTTCTGGTGACCAGCTAAATATCAATGGTCGATTAGTATCATTATTTACTACGGCTAATTGAAGAGTATCTGATTCGCATATTTGTAGTTGTGCGTCATAGGACAAATCAATTGGTGCATTGGAAATAGTAATATTTTTTGATTGAGTACATCCATATTCATCCTCTATGATGACAGAAAATTGTTCTGTTTGAGATAGTTCAATCATCAGTTCTGGATCTGTCCCAAGGGTATCTCCTTTTTCATTGAGCCACCATTGGTTCTTTGCTTGGTCGCTATAGGCAAACAGTTCTGTTTGTAAATTTTGTTCACAGAAATAAAAGTCTTGAGTGGCCTCTATTTCTATTTCTGGAGAAGCTACTAGGTAGACATTTTTTATAGCACTACAAGCAAATTCATTACTAACAATGCCCGTATAAATTGTGTTTTCATTAACGAGTGCTTTAGGATTATTAGGTTCAGTAAAATCTAGGCCTTCATTATCGAACCAATCATATTCATAGTCAAGAAGTGGATTGGGATTTAGGGCTATCAGTTGACCCGTACATCCAGTAATGGTATCTCGTAAATTGCTAGGATCAATTAGAAGGGCTGGGATCGTTAATGCGGTACTAGATGTGCAGCTTGGATTATTAGAGGAACTAGTGGTTAATCTCACTTGGATTGCTTCTGGTGTATCAATTTTAAAAATAGGATTAGCCTCCGTAGAAGTTCGTCCATCACTCAATTCCCAAAACCAAGTATTGATAGGCCCTTGGGTAGATTTGGTCTGATCTTCTAACACCAATTCTATACTTGAATTTGAGCAGTTTTCGCCACTCCAATCAAAACTAGCCTCAATGCCCGATACTACATCAATGGGTAGTACCTCTGTACTGGTGCAGCCATTGGAAGGCGTATATTGTATGCGCACACTGTAAGTGCCGAAGGCATCGTAGATATGCTCTATACTACTTGCATCACTTTCTATACTAGGTGTTCCATCACCAAAATCCCATACATACGTGCCTGCTTCTTCTGCTTGAAAAGTAATTCCCTTTCCATCGCAATTGGCATTTGTTGTTATATTTATAGGAGGGGTATTGGTCGTGTCAATAGCTATAATTCTATCAAATTGACAGATGCCAAGGCTATCACTTATTTGAACTAAATAGCTAGTGGGGGTGGTTACGAATACATTTGGATTTGGGGAAAAAGGATCTTCGATTTGCTCATTTGCAGACCAGTCATATTGTAGCGCAGGGTTAAAGTTAGGGTTTAATGCTATGTTGCTTTCTGAACAAGTGCTAATAGTTTCCAATCTTGACTCTTCTAACAATAGGGGAGGAATGATTACTGTTTTTGTAGCGGTACACATTTGATCGTTGTCGGATTGTACCGTCAACTTTACAGTGGTTGGAGCATTTTCTGTGATCGTAAATGTAGGGTTTTGCAAAGTAGAGGTGCTGCCATCACTTAATTCCCAAAACCAACTCAGCTCGGTGTCTTGTGGTAGGGTAGACTCATCTGTAAATAGGAGTTCAATAGAACTGCTGGTACAGTTATCTCCACGCCAACTAAAAGCTGGAATTACTACTGGAGAAGTATTGATTGGGAGGATTATTTGGTCCATACATCTGCCAGGGGTAATATCTGTCACGATGACTTCGTATGCTGCCATTTGAGCGTAGGTATGTTCGATGGGCGCATTATTTCGGGTAGTAAGAGATGCACCATCTCCAAAATCCCATACTAAGATTGCTTTTTGGTTGGCTTTAAAAGTAAGGCTTTGTCCATCACAACTGCTGGAGGTTGTTACTGCCAAGTCAGCTATATAAGCAGCGGTATCAATGACGACCACTTTATCAAATTGACAAATACCTGTACTATCACTAATGCGAACAGTATACTTAGTTGGACTGTCGATCTCAACAATTGGATTAGGTATCGTTGGATCAGGAAGATTTGTATTAAAAGACCAATCATACACCAAGTTTGGATCAAAGTTTGGGTTGAGGGCCACTATGTCGTTCCCGCATGTATTGATGGTATCAGGAGGACTTATGCTTGCCGCATCTTCTATCACTACTACCGTTGTTTGTTTTTGTGCCTCTAAAAAACATCCATTGATGGTTTGGACAGCTAAAGAAATGTCAAAGGATTGGGTATTTTTTATAAGAAAACTAGGATTAGATTCGGTTGAAATGAATTGGTCGATTGTTCCCGTTACCGTCCAACGCCAATCAGTTGCAATGACCCCTGTCTGCTCGCTTAGATCTTTTAATTGTAAAACTAAACTATCTTGACAGCCATCTATCTCTATCACAAAGTCTGTAGCCTTAGCTTCCAAATTTAAATTGATTGTTTGATCCATTGAATCAACGCAGGTAGTTCCTTTATCTACGATCAATCGAATAGTATAACTACCTTCTTTAGGGAAAGTAAAACTTGGATTCACGGCACTACTGGTACCCAACACACGATCTTGATCCAAGAATTTCCATAAATAATCGCTAGCTCCGAGGCTCGTATTGTTGAGTGCTATATTGAAATTATCACAAGGAATGGAAGGCGTATCAAAATTAGCAGTAATTTCTTGACAAGGAATAACATTATATTGGAAGTCACGTCTTGTTTCAGAAATCACTTGTCCATTCCTATACTCCTCCACGCAAACACCTACTACGAATTGTCCCGTGATAGCTGGCGTACCCGTCAAAATTCCTGTTTTGGGATCAATGGTTAGTGCTTTTCCTCCTAATAAATTTGCTAAGTTGTAGGTCGGATTTTTCCAAGTAATAGCGTCATAGGGTGGAGGGAAGGCAGGTCTTGGTCTTGGATTAACCAACGAAATTCCTCCATCTAGTGGGGTACATAATTTATACACTAAAGAGTCTCCTTCCTTATCTTCCGCTGAATGGTCAAAGAGTAATGGGCGATTAACGCATATAAATGTAGGTGGCCAAGCTTTAATTTTCGGACTAGTATTACACGCAGCCATAGCTGCTTCTGTCAGTACTATATCGTAAGTTGCCCCAGTATTTAACGGATCAACAATATTCAAAATCGTAGCATTTCTACAACATCGTTGGTAGGCAATGTGATAGCCACCTGTTTGAGGTGTCAGAGAAATAGTGTCTATATAAGTAGTCGTCTCTATACATAGATTTTCAGGTACCAATAAACAATCATCTATTTGTGTCACTGTATCTATGCCCTCCAATAACATTGGAACTGTTCTTACTAATACGCCTTGAATATCATACACAGCTACATAGGCGGTATCATCGAGTGCGGCTTCTCCCAAAGTACAATCTCTGTAAACGGTAAGGGAAATTTGGTATAGATTATTACCAAGGCAGGAATAATTCATTTCTCCACCAATAATGTGGGTAGCTTGAGCACTAGGAAGGGCTAAGAATAGGAAAACTATTCCTAGTAATATATTTCGCAAAAAACAAGTCATGTTGTATACAATTGCTGCATAGTGATGGTGGATTCTTTGAAGAATTAACACATCCTATGTACATGTCATGGAAACTAAATAACATTGTTTACTTGCCTTGATTGGAAAGAGCTGTTACAGCGTAGAAGCCAGTATGCAGTAGCTAGATTTGCCGAATTTTGAAAGTTGATATATCTAAGAGACGTACTCTTGGTAACAGACAATTAGAAAGTAGCTGATATCTGGGTCTACGAAAAGGTGTCGGTCATTTTTAAAATATCTGCCACCAACAATTCGTCGTTAGTGATCTAATTTTTAAACAACTTCTTATAATAAAAATTCAAAAAGCGTATGACATTAATTAGAAATTACACCAGTATCAGATTTCGTGACGCTAGAATCTAATTCCTTTTCTCCAACACCAATAATTACTACTCTTCTTTCTCTAGCGGCAGTCGGGCTAAAAACGGAATTTTTTCGATCTCTTGGATTATCACTAACAGAACTTGGAGCTAGTGCTTCTCCATGAGAGATCATGGTAAATTCAATAGCGCCATTATCTACATATTTAGCCATTTCACCATTATTGTAAGTTCGGTAGTAATTTTCCATACTACTGATTCTACGCTTACTTAAGTTTAGATTATATCGTGCAGGAGCCAGTGGGCTGGAATACGCAATTACTTTGATTTCATACCCCATGCCCATTCGTAATCTTTCTAATACTGCTTGGGTAAATTCATCAAATTGCGTATAGCTTTTCTTTACCTCTGTCTCAAAGAATTGTTCTATCTCATACTCCGCCATGATTCTTCGTTCCCCAGTTAATCCTTTCGTATAGCCTTGCTTATATAAGGCTTTTTGTCGCTCATATTCTTCTAGCGTGATTGGATAGGTCTTTCTCGTCAAGGTATCTAATGTACGCGGATCGGGACTATCATTATCAAAAAATAAAGAGAAGGTAGGGAATGCCTCCATATCAAATTCTTCTGGTGGATCTTGTTCTAAATATATTTCCTTTAATAGAATAGGACCTCCAACCCACGTCTCTGTATTGAAATCAAGACTATCTGCTTGATACCCAATTTTATCAGCAATGATCCTATATCTTTTTCCCGTTTCTAACCTATAATCGTAAAGCTTGGAACTAGCAGAAGCGACTTCTCTAGTTTTATTATTGTCTTCATCTAATTCCCATAGACGAACATCGACATTCTTGAGTGGTTCTTTTTTCTTATAGTACTTGTCAATCTTATCGTAGGCAATAACATTCAAGCCTAGTGGCGATAGATTTAATTTTTGCGTCAACTTATCTCCAGGATCCACCTCATGCGTATTAAAGAGAATCGTATCAGGAAAGAAATGATCTTTTTGACCAATGATCATATATTCTTTACCACTCTTGACTCGATAGTAGTGCTTATGCCCATTTGGTAGCCGTTTGAAAGGCATCTCTACAGGCACACCAGAGGACATATCATATAGGGTAACGCCTACATCTGTTAATGGATAATCCATTTCTGAATTAAAAGTGACTGCTGTCAAATCTACTGGAAAGGACTCTAATTTGACCTTGAAAATATCATTACAACAAGCGGATATTTCTTTTTCAAGAATAATAGAGCCTTCTCTATTAGAGGCTAAATATCCTTCATCACCATATTCTGTGAGCGTAAAATATACATCATCATAACTAGTACTCAATGGCATTCCAATATGCTCTACCTCTTCCCAAGTGACACCATCATCAATGTACACTTGAAACAAATCGTAACCACCTAAATTTTGCCTTCCTTTAGAACTAAAGAAAAACATTCTAGTATTAGTATGAAAATAAGGGGAAGCCTCATCCTTATCTGTGTTGACCAATTCAAAATTAACAGGGGTACTTAGCTGACCTAGTTCATCTATATCTGAATACCAAATATCTAATCCTCCTTTACCTCCCATGCGATCAGAGACAAAGTACAAAGTTTCTTTTTTTGATTCTTTATTATAGCCAATACTAGGCTGGGTCACGGTATATCCCGGAATATTAATAGTGGCTGGTAGTTTTGTGCCAGGCCCATAAGCGGTGCCTTCTATTAGTTCTTTAGAATACAGTTGACAATTAATCAAGTTTCCGTCTGTATAATCACATACATTGTAGTACAGTCGATTGCCTGCTTTAGAGAAGGCAGTATGAGCCGTATGTTGTTCTTTTTTTGCTCCTAATTCAAAAATTTGAGTAGGGGCATTTTGAGTAGATTCAATGACCTTTGAGTACAGCTTAGGGGGGGCATTTTTGGTTGTTCCTTCAGAAAAACGCAAAGAGGAGAAATAGAGTTTACCCTCTTTTTCAAAAGGACCAAATTCTGAATAAGGGGTGTTAATTTCTGTGCCTAACTGATTGATCGTTACATCAGGATCTAATTTATCTTGCACAGACATAGCCCATTGACAAGATTCAATCTCCATTGTTGCAGCTTCGAGATGTTTATCATCAGGGGCAGCGATGCTATCTATATAGTATTGGAAGTTATTGGAAGCTTCTTGGTATTTACCGAGATTTTTTTGAGTGTAAGCCAACCATAGGGAGGATAGGGGAAAATTTTTAGCTTGCTTGCTAGATAAAACCTGCTTATATCGCTTTTCTGCCAATACATAGGCATTGTAATTTCTAGCGGCCTCTGCTTGTTTATACTGAAGGTCGATAATAGAGCTATCTATTTCTTGGATAATATCTAAGTAATAGAGTGCTGCATAATAATCTTTTTTTGCAAACGCTTCTTCTACAGCTTTTTCATACTGTTTTAAGGTTTGTCCTGAAAGCCAAATTGTTGCAAAAAAGACTGTAAAAAGCGTTAATAAAAGTTGCTTTTTCATTGTCTATTAATTCAAAGGATTTTGGATAGTTCACAAATGTCACGGGGATTCTTTCGGATCTAGTTTCCTTTTAGACGGAAAAAAAACTAACCGGGGTGTTTCTTTCACGATACATTAACATATTATTTAAATATGTTATTTGTAGCTCAGTAATGGGATAAATTTATTTGGACTTGAAAAATACGTATTGTTAATTATACTGATAATTATACTTTTAGTTCTGTGTTTTTAATGTTAAAGTTATACCCTCTTGATTAAGAGTGATTTAAAAATAAGCTTTAATCTATAGGTATGGCAAAAAGTTGACATTTTGCCATTATCTTGGATTAAAACAATGGACAAATCTTACCAAATGGCTTTTTTGGATTATTGAAGAAATAAATCAAAGTCAACTCTGGACCGCCATTATTATTGGTAGCTGTCCGAAAGGGGGAGGTATTGATGTCATAGACAAACCCTGCCTGCCATTGATTTCTAAAAGCCATTCCAACATAAGGTATTGCCGCATCTCCCATTCTTATATTAGCACCAATATCTATAGATAACTCTTTGGTTCTCTTTTGATTAAGATGAATTCTTAGGGCTGCTCCTAACAAAATTTCTTTAAATTCTGATTGTAGGCGTACTAAACCGTTACCCAATATATCAAATTTATTGCTAACTTTCAGTACTCCAAGCCCATAAATATCATAACGAATCGGAATATCTACTGTACTATCTTCGTAAAAACTTTGATTTGGCGTATTCAAATGATGGAGACTTATGCCAATATCTAACTTTGTCCGATTGTCTACTCGTTCATCAAAATCCGTTACTCGTTGCTTCTCTTTTAGCTGGTCTTTTTGCAATCGAATATTGAATCCAACATGTGTATCTAAAAATAATTTCTTAGTATTTGCAAAGTTTTCACCAGTACTTTCCCTTGGATCAAAGAACTCTCCATTATACTGATTATCGAATCGTAAATCTTGCGTCTCAAAAGAGCGTTGTCCGAATCCTACCTGGCCTCCTGCTGATGCGTAAATTCCCTTGGCCATCCTTTTTGTGTACGATAGCATACCACTCACATTAAATAAACTCCATTGAGAATCTCCAGCTTGGTCGTGGTGAAGTAACAATCCGTAACCGAATTGCTCTTTTTCATTGCTCAACCGCTGCCATTTTCTATCAAATGCACCTGAGAAGGTCGTATATCCCACAGGGACTGTTGCCCACTGATTTTTATAGCCTCCAAAAAAACGCATATCCGCAGAACTCATCCCCGCTAAGGCTGGGTTTAGTTCCAATGGGGCATTCCAAAATTGAGAGAAATGCAAATCTTGGGCTTTTGTAGGAGTGATGCTTATTGCGAAGAATAAGACGAGCCACAGAAATTTTTTATAATCGTTTTGTATCAAGGTTTAACAGTTTAATAGTGTTCTTAGTAATAGTGTTCTTAGTTAAGAAGTTGTTTTCAGGTTCTTACAAAATAGATTTGCAGGGCTAAAATATATTTTTAAATAACTTATGTGAATCAAGGGTTGAATTTTAGCTCTGATTATCAACGGATTACGTTTACTAAACTTTCAAAGTTTAGTAAACGTTCCTCCTAACAGATTGATTTTCAATACCAGTTTTACCCTTGATTCGCGTAACTTCCAAGTATTAACGGACAGTTTTCTAAGTACGATAATCGTTATGTTAAATGATTGTGGTGGGTGGTGAATTGCAGACATAGTACTATGTAGCTTGTAAACGGATTACATTAAAAAATGTTCTATAAGTTATTTTTTATTTATTCCTACCTTCTGCACTTTTCCTATTTCGCTCCCTCTTGGGGGTTGGGGGTTTATCAAAGAGCAGGAAACGCTCATTTGAGATTACCCCCAACCCCTAAAGGGGAGCGACTCTCAGTTGATCTCAATAGTCGATTATATGCTCGATTTTTCCATCAAAAAAGTCTGACTAACTAAAGAAATTGTTTAAAAATGTAGAACGGGCTTATTTGCAAGTTTTTGATCGTTAGCCTCCCATCCGCAAGCCCTTTAGAGCTTTCTCGATTGTCGAGGTTTGTAACCATATCCGTCAGGCTATCAGAATAAGGCGCTTGATAGTCAGGTCATTAACGACGAATTCTTGGTGGCAGACATTTAAAAAATGGCTGATACCTTTTCGTAGACCTCAAGTATCAGCCACTTTCTAAGTGTCAGCTACCAAGATTCCGTCTCTTAACCTGACGGATAGGGTTTGTAACCTCGATACCATATGATTATCATAGTGCATCGAGGTTAAAAACCTCGACGATCTTACATGGTATCTTTGTGTCTCTATGTTCAATTATAGATGTACCGTCTAACTAGCGATTCGAATTCCTACACTCAATACCCCGGCGCATAGATCCGAATAAAATCCTTCTCCAACCAACTACTAGCTACCCGCAATGCCAGCGAATTAGACCGTCCATTTTCCTCAATCATTGGACGGTCAGAAATAGCCAATAAGGTATAATCGGGTGGGGCGACTTGTTCAAAAAAATGGGGTCCAATCACTAAGCTTAGCTTATGCAAATCATTAAAGAAGTATTCCTTTAACAAGGGAATAATTTTATTGTCAAACAAATTTACTAGATCGTCTAATGTGCTGATTTTCAAAAAATAAGCATGGCCTATCAAATGATCCTCTTCAAGTAACAACTGTATTCTCTGGTTTAAAACAGTTAACAATTTTACCAAATTAACACCTGCTTCAATGTTGGTTGACAATAGCTCTGGCTGCGGTGGCATATAGATAAAATCAAACCGACGTCTCAATGCAAAATCAAAGGGCGTTGTACTCTTGTCACTAGTATTCATAGTGCCGATGATATGCAAGTTGGGAGGGATGCTAAAAGATGTTTTGGAATAGGGTAGGGTGGTTGTCATGGCCTCTGTCTGGCCTGCCCGCTTATCTACTTCAAGCAAGGTAATTAACTCTCCGAATATACTTGCGATATTTCCTCGATTGATTTCGTCAATGATTAAAATATACTTATCACACTTGGACAAAATGGTATTATTGATCGTAGAGGGTAGAATGCTATTAACTTTTGGTTCTCGATTAATTTCATTGATGGTTTGTAGTAAAGCATTCTGCGCATTGGAACAGATTTTTTTAAAAATACCATCTTCAATTCCATAGCTGATTTGTCCATCTATCGTACTTGGTTTGATACCCTCCACAAAATCCTCATAGCTATAAGATTGATGAAAGGTCAGAAATTGAATCCTGCCAGCTGATTGATACTCTTCAAAGCGTTCTCGCAAGACGGATCGAGGTTCTATGGCCAACTCTGTTAAGGGTCTTTTTTCAATAATGGCCAAGGCATGGTTGACGGTTTGGTAGGTTTTGCCAGTACCCGGAGGGCCTTGTAATATAAGATTGAGATATTTTAAAGGTTTTAAAAGCGGTAAGTATTTGATAGCAGGTTCTTCTACTGCTTCTAGTCGTTCGATTACTTCAATGAGGGCAGTATATTGTGCCTTGGTTGCTTTGAAATTAGTGCCGGGTATGCCTGCATAAAAAGATTCAAATTCTGGCACATTGGGCAGTATTTCTTTGGTAATAGGTCTATTCCATAGGTTATATTCGATCTGTATTTTTACACGTAGACCTTTATTGGGGAGCTTTTTAAAATAAGAGGTTTCTATTGGCAGCACTTTTGTCTCTTCTGGTGTTCCCTCGATGGTCGCCAGACCATAGCATCCTGTATTTTTACCAGTCTGCCATAAGATAACCTTATCGCCTTGCTTTACTTTTGTCTTGTGAGATTTTAAGGAAAAGGATTGTACGGCCTCTGCCTCTAATGCCTCTTTTAATAGAAAGACTTTAGGGCTTGATTGGAAGAGCCAGTAGTTTGTTTTCTCGTTGGACATTTTATTAAATTAATATGGGTTGTATTTTACCAAATAGGTACATAGGTCACATAGCGTACGTCTTACTATGTGACCTATGTACCTATGTGGTAAAATGGACAACTACTTTTGTGGTTTTAGCTAAAAAGTCAACATCCCTCACGACCTACAAGCCCTCCCATCCGCAAGCGGTTCGCAAACAATGTTTGCTCATGTGTTATCAGCGTGGGTACGAAGTACCTCTGTGTTGAAGTGCGCCTAGTATGCCCCTAACTCACCTTAAACAAATGCTTTCGTTTTTTTAAAAACAAATACCCAACATGCAAGCCCACCCCAAACAACGCCCAAAAAATAACCCTAGCTCGCCTTATCAAACCAAAAGTAAGCCCTAATTCCAATGGATAGCCAATCAGTTTAAAAGCCCCACTAATACCCGCTTCATTGACCCCAATACCTTGTGGGATAATAAATAAGAGCGTACCACTCAATGCAAGCATAGCGGAAATGGTAATAATTTCAATAAGATCGGGTTGCATTCCTAGGAGTATAAAGATCACTAAAAACTCTACCATATTTAAAAATCGTCCGACCATTTTAAAGCCCCATGCTTTTAAAAAAGTACTTCTACTTAATGGATTACTTCTATAATCTTCTAATAGTTTTAATTTTTTCATAATCGCTCCAAAGTATTTATTAGGAGCACTAGATAAAATGATAAAGGCCAGAATCCCCGACAGTACTAATAATACCAATCCTACAGATATGAAAGTAATAAAAAAGGCTTTTTCTAAAGGAATTAAAGCCACCACCGCTAGTAGTGTGAAACTAGTATAGGTGATACCTGACAGGGAATGTATTAAACGATCCCGTAATATAGCCTCACTCGCTTCATTAAGAGATACCCAATTTGTCAAATGCTTCATCTTGTAGGGTTCTCCACCAAGCCCAGCAAAGGGGGTGATCACATTATAAGCATCGCCTGTTACTTGGTTGAATAATAAATTGGGAAAGGGAATTTTATGCTGAAGTAGCGTAGATAGGCACATGGTATTCGCCATTATCCAAAAGATAGCCGGGATAAAGACTAAGCCTATTTTATAGCCTAGTAAACTAAAGGATTCTAGGATGACCCTAATATCTAAAAAATAGACGAGGACTGCTAGTATAATAATTCCTATCGTTAGGAAAAATAAACCGCTATATTTTTTATAGGTAGACTTCGTTTCTTTCACGCCGCTCTTTTTTTTACAAATGTAGTTTTTGTTGTTGGGTTTACAAACAAAAAAAGCCCTGAAGTAATACTTCAAGGCTTTTAGCGGAGGAGGAGGGATTCGAACCCCCGATAGCTTTCACTATGCTAGTTTTCAAGACTAGTGCATTCAACCGCTCTGCCACTCCTCCGAGCTATTATTTAGAATTTTGAGTAGCGTCTAATTTGATACTATTATATACTAAATAAGTTGCAATGCGATTTGCGAGTGCAAATGTATTTTTTTTATAGGACAATGTAAATAGCTAGGGAGAAATAATTGAAAAAAATATTTACTTCTTTTTTTAGAACAGAGAGGAGAGAGCAGAGAATAGAGACGTATTTTGTTTAAAAGGCGATAAATTGATTGGTTTATCTAAACCACATAAGTAGTTGACAATTTTACCACATAGGTATATAGTTCACATAGCATAGCGCATAGAAACCTATGTGCCCTATGTGCCCTATGTATCTATGTGGTAAAATACAACCCTAGCTATGTCAATTTAATTTTATCAAGCTGCTTCATTCATAAATTTGTGGTAAAACTAGTATCAATTAGAGAAAATCATCTACTCTTTAAAAACTCCATTTCAAGCCCAGGAATAGTCTCCATATCTTCTACCATTTCTAAATGCACCTTGGCAATACCCGCTTTTAGTTGAGGCAATAGCTCTTTCACCTCCTTTTGAGGAATGGCTATATCCATCACCCCATTTGCGCCCAACTCTTTTTGAAGAATTTTCAACTTCAACCTTTTTACGGTATTCATTACCTCCGTCATAATGGAATACTCAAAAGTGAGCCTATATATATCAGATACCGACTTTTCAATGATCGTAGCCTGCTCAAGCGCACCTGCTGCTGCTTTTTTATAGGCACTTATGAGGCCAGATGCACCTAGAAGGGTTCCACCGAAGTACCGAACGACTATGACTATGGTATTCGTTACATCAAAACTTCGCAACTGCCCCAATATAGGCTTACCAGCAGTACCAGAAGGCTCTCCGTCATCATTGGCTCGATAATTATTGTCATCCGTACCCAAACGATAGGCGTAGCAGTGATGATTGGCCTTGGGATGTGCTTTTTTTACTTCCAGTAAGGCTTTTTGCCAATCTTCCTCTGACTCTACAGAAAAAACATAGGTTATAAATCGGCTTGCTTTGACCGTATATTCTCCTATGACAGAATTTTTAATTGTTTTAAAAGTATCTTTCATTATTTTCTATTTTCTGTAATCCTCTACTATCTTTGTAGGAATTTAAGTCATAATTGACTTAAAAAGTATAAGTATTTTAGATCAACATTTAGTATGTAAATTCCGCTTGGTCAACATCTTAGCGGGATGCCCGACAAAAATACCGGAGGGATTATTTTTGTCTAGGGTTTTTGGTTCTTTTTTGCCAATGCAAAAAGAACAATACTTTTAAAGTAATAATACTTAATTCTAGAGAAAACACTTTTATATAAAAATATCACCAATCCATACTGAACTAAACTACATGATAAACTATTCCGAAGCAACTATCCAACATATTATTGCTCACAAAATTGGCAATAAGAATAGAGATGAAGGGGTGGTCGTCTCTGCTAAAACGATCCCTATTGACGAAGGTTTGGCAGATGTATTGACAACCTATTTTCTTAAGCCTTTTACGAAAGTATCAGAAACCTTCGAATTTGTACCAACGGACGAACGCCGCTCTAATAAGCTCCAAGCTATTACGCAGGAGCTATTTGAAGCCCCACAAGATACGTTTTATGATAGTTCTGTGAAGATTTTAGAGCATTTATACGCACAATCCGATCATCCGCATATCAAGACAGGAGATTTATTTGTGGTTTTTTTCAAAGATATACTATTGGGCGATGAATTGACTTCTGCCATCGGCATATTCAAGGCAGAAAGTAAAGAGGATTTTTTAAAAGTAACGCAGGATGCACAGCAGTTATTTATTAAAAAAGAGCTAGGAATTGGCCTGAGAAAGTTAGACAAAGGTTGCTTGATCTTACAATCTGCCTTGGATGATGGCTCGAAAGTACTGAGTGTTGATAATAATAGCTATGATGCGGAGTATTGGTTATATCGCTTTTTGGATGTCCAATATGTACGAGATAATAACTTTACGACTAAGTCGTATGTGGAAATGTGTCAAGCCTATGCCAATGATGTAGTCAAAGAAAAAGAGGGTAAAAAAGAGCAGTTGGATTTTCTAAACCAATCTATCCAATACTTTGATGTGAATGAGCGAGCTAGTGTAACGGATTTTCAAGAAAGCCTATTTAAAGAAGAGGATGCGAAAGAGGAGTTTAAGGCCTATGTGGCTAATTATGAAGCAGATAAGGGGGTCGAACTATCAGATACGTTTTTGATTTCAAAATCTGCTTTACAAAAAGAAAAAAGAAATATTAAGAATTATATCAACTTAGATACGAATATCCAGATCAAACTGGACTTTCGCAATCCTGAGTCTAGTCAGCACTTTATGGAAAAGGGATTTGATGAGAATAGAGGAATGAAGTACTACAAAGTATACTTTAACGAGGAAATGGAATGACGAGAAAGTTAAAAATCCACCTGAATTGTTTTACACTCAATTGATTTGGACTATGAAGTTGTTTAAGAATGTAGACTGAGATTAGTTGTAAGTGCTTGATTGTTAGGACGCAGCGTTTTTTATTTTTCGTAGCCTTAGCTACGGGAAATAAATAGATCGTCAGTTAAAAAAGAGGTGACTATTACAAAAGTCCAAACCTTATCGTCGGATGGCTACCGCCGTCCGATGATAAGGTTTTCGTCGCCATCGGACGGCGTTAGCCATCCGACGGCAGTTTTATGAGATTACCACTTTTATTTCTGACGGTCTAAAAAAGGCGAAGTCATTAACAATCAATGACTTGCAAATAAGCCAGTTATACATTTTTAAACAACTTCATAGTGGTCGGATGAAACGTATAGTTTTATTAAACGTCATAGTATATATTTTTTGTAAGTTGTCTAATCTTTATAGGGTATTGCAAAAGTCAAACTTACTTGGAACGATCATTGTCTTAATTTAGAACAGTAACCAAGGGGGATTATTTTTTATTTTCATATATTGTTAATAATCAAATAATTAAGAAAAGTCATAAGGTAAACTCACACTACTGGACATTGTTTAGAACAGAGAGCAGAGAAGAGAGAGTAGAGACGTATTTCGATTAGAAAACAACGAAATTTCGTCATTTTTTAAACGAAATCTGTCTCTACTCTCTGCTCTTTAAAATGTCCAGTAGTGTG
>CAKZUM010000401.1 GCA_937921525.1 uncultured Saprospiraceae bacterium | reverse complement strand
ACTACTGATATTTTATTTCCTGTGCGAGAACAGGAATATTTAGCTCAATATATTAAAAATGCTTCCTTAGAAATCATAGAATCTGACTATGGCCATGATGGATTTTTGATAGAATATGGGCAATTGACCTATATTATTTCTCAGTTTCTTATGAATTGAAAAGACCGCTGCGCTGTCAGACCGCTGCGCTGTCAGAGATCAGATCGCTACGCTGTCAGATTCTTGATGTTGACAGCCTGATGATCTCAAAATCATAGTGAGGTCAACATTATACATCTGACAGCGAAGCGATCTGACAGTTCCGTTAGCGAAGCTAACTGGAACGGTCTGACATCTGACCTCTAAAAACTATTCATTCTTCAAAACAAACAATCAATGAAGCACTTTGAATCAAAGGCTATCCGAACACAAACGGAAAGAACGCAATACAAAGAGCACAGTACCCCTACATTCTTGACCTCTAGTTTTACATTTGATAATGCAGAACATATGCGAGCTATGTTTGCAGGAGAGGCAGAAGGAAATATTTATAGTCGATACTCGAATCCAAGTACCTCTGAGTTAGTCGAGAAGGTTTGTCAGATGGAAGGGGCAGAAGCAGGATTTACTACTGCTTCGGGTATGTCAGGCGTGTTTACCAGTATTATCTCTTTTTTGAAACAGGGAGATCATGTTATTGCTTCTAGAGCCGTATTTGGTTCTACTCATCAGATTTTGACCAATATTTTACCTAGATGGGGCATTAGTTTTACCTATGTAGATCCGACAGATGTAGCTAGTTGGGAGACTGCCGTGCAGTCTAATACGAAGATGCTAGTGATGGAGACGCCATCTAATCCAGGCTTAGCAATGATTGATATGGAGCAAGCAGGGAAATTTGCTAAAGCCCACAATTTGATATTCAATGTAGATAATTGTTTTGCGACCCCCTATTTGCAACAGCCAATAAAATATGGAGCAGACATAGTTGTTCATTCTGCCACTAAATGGATGGATGGGCAGGGTAGAGTGTTAGGAGGCTTGATTGTTGGGCGAGCAGATTTGATGCAAGAAGTACAAACATTTATACGCCATAGCGGTCCAGCTATGTCTCCTTTTAATGCTTGGATCATTTCTAAAAGTTTAGAAACATTAGCCGTAAGAATGGATCGACATTGTGCCAATGCTAGTCAATTAGCACAGTATTTTGATGAGCATTCTGATGTACTAAAAGTGCTATATCCGCATCATTCTTCTCATCCGCAATATGATTTAGGTAAAAAGCAGATGAGTCAAGGAGGAGGGATTGTAACCTTTGAAGTGGATGGGGGAGTAGCTCGTGGATCTAAATTTATTGATGCCATCAATATGATTTCTATTTCTTCTAATCTAGGAGATGCTCGTTCAATCATTACGCATCCTGCTTCTACTACACATTCTAAATTATCAGAAGCGGAAAGATTAGCGGTGGGGATAACACCAGGATTGGTAAGATTGTCTGTTGGCTTGGAGCATGTAGATGATATTATGTCGGATTTAGATCAAGCATTGGCTAAGTCAAGTGCTGCTGTAAAAGTTGCTGTATAGAATAGTTACTAATTTTTACTTGTTATCATCGAGGTTTGTAACCATACTTGTCAGGCTATCAGAAAAGCTCATTGATTACCAGTTAATTATAGATCGAAGGTAGATGGCAGAAATTTTCAAAATGGCTGTCATCTTTCCCAAGAACTCAGATGACAGCCACTTTCTAAGTTTCTGCCATCAAGAGTCCGTCTCTTAGCCTAATAGGTATGGTTTGTAACCTCGATGCTAAACGATCATCATATTGCATCGAAGTTGCAAACTTCGACGATCTGTTGGGTAAACTCTATTACAAAATCTTAAACAACTTCATAATTATATAAAACACATTTTTAATGTCTAACTATCGTTTTGAAACCCTACAATTACATGCTGGACAAGAGGAAGTAGAAGGTACTACCATGTCTAGAGCAGTCCCAATTTATCAAACCTCCTCTTATGTATTTAAAGATAGCGAGCATGGAGCTAATCTTTTTGCGTTAAAAGAATTTGGTAATATTTATACTCGGATTATGAATCCGACAACAGATGCCTTTGAAAAAAGAATTGCCGCATTAGAAGGTGGTGTTGCCGCATTAGGTGTTGCAGCAGGTCAGGCGGCACAATTTATTGCCTTAAATAATATCTGCCAAGCAGGAGATAATATTGTTTCTTCTTCTAATTTATATGGAGGAACTTATAATCAATTCAAAGTTGCTTTTAAAAGAATTGGCATTGAAGTACGATTTGCAGCTAGTGAAGAACCACAAGATTATGCAAAATTAGTAGACCAAAATACCAAAGCGATCTATTGTGAAACTTTAGGTAATCCAAGTTTCAAAGTACCAGATTTTGAAAATTTATCGGGTATCGCAAAAGCGGCAGGTATCCCATTAGTAGTAGATAATACCTTTGGTGCAGGTGGCTATTTATGTCGACCAATCGATCATGGAGCAAATGTAGTGGTACAATCTGCTACTAAATGGATAGGTGGTCATGGTACCTCTATCGGTGGTGTCATTGTAGATGCAGGTAACTTTAATTGGGGTAATGGAAATTTCCCTCAGTTTACAGAACCATCAGAAGGTTATCAAGGCTTAAAGTTTTGGGAAGTATTTGGAGAAGGTGGCCCATTTGGTAATATTGCATTTGCGATTAGAGCTAGAGTAGAAGGCCTAAGAGACTTTGGTCCTGCTTTGAGTCCGTTCAATTCCTTTTTATTATTACAAGGTTTGGAGACGCTATCTCTCCGAGTACAAAGAACGGTAGATAATGCTATGGAAGTAGCGACATGGTTAGAGAATCACCCACAGGTAGATAAGGTTTGGTATGCTGGATTGGAAAGCCATGAGCGTCATTCTTTTGCTAAAAAATATCTTAGAAATGGATTTGGTGGGGTCTTAAGTTTCACTATCAAAGGAGATAAGGCCAATGCAGTTAGCTTCGTGAATAATTTAAAATTAGTGAGTCACTTGGCAAATGTAGGGGATGCTAAGACGTTGATTATCCAACCAGCTGCAACCACCCATCAACAGTTGTCTGATGAGGCGCAAATCGCTGCAGGTGTACTACCAAATTTATTGAGATTGTCGGTAGGTATAGAGCATATAGAGGATATTAAAGGCGATTTACAGCAAGCTTTTGATACGCTAGCGTAGAGAAGTCAGAACGCTACGCTGTCAGATGTATGATGTTGACCACGCCATGCGTCTGACAGCGTAGCGTTCTGACAGTTCCGGTAGCGAAGCTAACCAGAACGATCTGACCTCTGACCTCTAAAAAAAGGGATGCTCTTAGAGTGTCCCTTTTTTTTAAGATAAATTTAGGAGTTTGGTGAAGCTGTGTATGCAATGAATCTGATTGAATAGTCGTTATTCAGTAGTCAGTCAATAATGCGGGTTATTAATCCGCTTTGTCATATAGCGAGCGGATTGACAATCTGCTTTACAAGTATTTTAATCTATGCGATTACTCTGTTTTTTTGCCCTTTGTATTACTACTCTGTTTGGACAATCTTTAATTGCCCAAGAAGACAATTTCTCCTTCCCGAAGGCAGAAGAAGAACTAGCTATACTAGCTAACAAAGTGGTCAATGATTCTTTATTAGAAGATCGCTTGACCGCTTATGAGCAGTTTGAAAAATCCTTATTAGCTACTCTTGAACAACCAGCATCATTCGATTATCCCTTTGAAGCGGTACAATCGGTGTCTATTCAACAAGCCCCTGATAGTACTTTTAGAATATTTACTTGGCAACTTTTTGTCGATAATGATACCTATAAATATGGTGGCTTGATTCAAAAAAATGATGAGGAAGGAACGCTTTATCCATTAGTAGATGATTCCGATAATATCGAATCCTACGATTTAGAATATGAGACATTGGGACCAGAAGAATGGTACGGTGCCTTATATTATAATATTTTTGCTTTTGATAGCGTAGAGACTAAGTACTTGTTATTTGGCTATGATGGATTTAAGTTTTTTCATAAACGCAAAGTGGCAGAGATTCTATCTTTTGACGAAGAAGGAGCGCCTGTATTTGGTGCGCCATTATTCTCCAAAGAAATAGAAGGCTATCCACCAAGTTCAAAAAATCGTTTGTATTTAGAATATGATGCTTCTATAGCTGTCCGCCTAAACTATGATGAAAAGTTAAATATCATTATTCACGATCACTTGATTCAGATGCGTGGGCAGTATAAAGGGCAGGGTATGGTCAATGTTCCTGATGGCAGTTACGAAGGCTATTATTTTGAAGATGGTGTGTGGAAATATAAAGAGAAGATATTTGACTTAGTATCAGAAGAACCACCAAGAGAAGCGGATAAAGATACGCCTGCCAAGGAGAAACTGGATATATTTGGTAAGCGGCGGCGGGCGAAGAATGATTAG
>CAKZUM010000400.1 GCA_937921525.1 uncultured Saprospiraceae bacterium | reverse complement strand
TACTTTTTATTTCAATGGAGAAGATTGGGATATTATTACGGGAGGAGACGGTATGCAATGTGTCATTGATCCTGCTAGGCCAGAAGTTCTTTATACTAGCTCTCAGTTAGGACTTATTTATAAAATAGATAATGGTAATTTCGGACTGAGCTTATCTTCCCAAATTACAGGCCAAGCTAGTCGTTGGGAAACTGTACTGAAAATGGACCCTAGTTTTCGGAATGTCCTTTATACCTTATATGAAGATGTTTGGAAAACAGTAGATGGTGGAGATTCTTGGCAAAATATTTCAAATGGTAAAATAGATAGTCCGCATCAAGTATTGGAATTAATAGAAATAGCTCCTACTGATCCAGATATTTTATATGTAGCTGATAGATATGAGTTATTCAAAACGACCGATGGGGGCGAGAATTGGACTTCTATAACTAGAGCATGGGATATATTTGAAGGAATTGGAGATATAGAAATAGACCCTGCTAACCCTAATAGAGTATGGGTAGTTACTTGGAGTGGGCGAGTATTTCAAACAGAAAATGGGGGAAATACTTGGGCTGATATTTCTGGTACCTTACCGAATATTATGGCTAATAAAATTGTCTATCAAAAAGGATCAAATGATGGACTATATTTAGCAATGGATGTGGGCGTTTTTTATAAAGATAATACGATGAGTGATTGGATTCCTTTCTATACAGATCTGCCAAATGTAGTCGTATTGGATTTAGAAATTTTATATTGTACGGGTAAATTAAGAGCAGGAACTTACGGTAGAGGTATATGGGAAACAGCACTAATTGGCTATGATCCAAGTACGGTATGTTGTAATAGTGATTTGCCTGTATTGACAACGACTGGTGAGGTATTAATATGTGGCGAGCCTTCTTATATGATCGGTGGAAGTACAGCTCCGAATGGTAGCACTTATCAATGGTACAAGGATGGCAAAGCAATTGCTGGAGCGACTACTTCTTCCTACGAAGCAGTAGAAACAGGTGTTTACACCTTACGATTTGTGAATGGTACTTGTTCTTCTTATGCTTCTGATCCCATAGAACTTATCTTATTACCTAACGGTATTTGTACGGAGAATTGTGCGGATATGAATATCAATACGCCAAATGGACCTGGCAATAGAACATTTGTTAATATTACTGATTCTTTGCATTTGCCTGACCCAGAACAATTGATATGGATATGTGTAACTACAGAAGGAGATACAGGAACAGAAGAGGAAATCTTTAATGTCTACGACGAGGATAACAGATATTTGGGGGAAACTAATTTTGGAAGAGATTGCTCAGGGCCTTCGCCAGAAGCATGTTTTTATGTAACAGCACCCGATTTTACAAAATGGATAAGTGATGGCGTATTATCCATAAGCGTAGACCCACAAACTAGAAAAGTAGCTTTATTCTGCGAAACTAATTCGATCTGCGTTAATCTGAGATATTCTATTCCTTATTCAGATAATTGCGAAGGGGATTTGGCCGTGCCTATCACAAGAGATGGTCTTACCTACAAAGCTGGAGAAAGATTAACTTCTGATGCTACCGTAGCGGATGGGCACACCTCTAAATTTACAGCAGGACAAACAATAGACCTACAGCCAGGTTTCCATGCGGAAGGAGGGTGTGATTTTGTAGCTTCTATAGAGGCTTGTACCTCTTTACTACCACCAGAAATACTAAGTCCTAAATCTAATTCTTTTGTAGATAATGGTTGTGAAACAAGTTTAGATAAAAGAGAGTGGCGATTCGAGTGGACGGATTTACCTGGTGCTACTAGTTATCATTTTTTGGTCTATTCTTCTACTAACTTAGCTCCAATGGTCAATGAAGAACAATTATCTACTAATAGCTTCACGATCAGAGATTTTAATACTATTAAAAACGAAGATACGGCTAATTGGAAAGCAATTGTTCGAGCAAAAGTTGAAGGTAAGTGGACAGGTTGGTCGCAGATTCTTCCATTTAATGTAGAATTACTCAATACAGATTGCCCCGTTGCTTTTAAACCCACAAATACGGCTAATACCAATACTACAGATTCTTTGCAGACTACTGTAGATTTAATTAATCCGTTATTTAATAAAAAATTGAGATTGAATGTTCATCCTAATCCAGCTACGGATTATGTGAGTATTAATTACTTTCTAAATAGAGTGGTTACTTTTGACATCAATCTATTCGATGTAACAGGTAAGCGACTTCGAGAAATTCGACCTCTAAAGGAAACAGACCCAGGAGAACATTCTATTCAATTAAATACCTCTGATCTAGAAGAAGGAATGTATTTTATTGTTTTAAAAAATAAAGATTTCACGATTTCTGAAAAGGTCGTGATCCTTCGCCGATAGAAGGAAACTTCTTACGGATAAGACTTGGGCAGGTCGTGTTAATTAAAAGGGTAAATCTAGTTCCTAAATTTCCCCGTTTAATCAACACGACCTACTTATTATATATTTTGATGTATAATAAAATGTATACTTTTTAATTTTTTAAAATATACATAAATCGGTTTTTAAAGTTATACATGAAACAACCTGCCAAATAAATATTTATTTGTTAAATACAATAGAGCATACATCTAACAAATAGCTGCCAATTTCCTACTGAAAAAGACCATAATTCCTTAGTTTTTTCCCTTTGAGTAATAGCCTAAAAAGGTTATCTTTGCGCCAAATTTTACCTACCTGTTTATCAGATAGGAAAAATATGGAGAATAGAGAAGCGAGAACGGAGAAGAGAGACAGAATCCGTTTTCATACAACGATATTTCATTGTATGAAAATGAAATGAATCTCTTAGGAACAAGGGATAAATAAAGTTTACGATTTAAAATGAAGATTTTTTGCTTTAGACAACTTGAAAAAATGAGATTTTATCTGGTATAAATGAACATTTTTTCAGGGCAGTATAAAGGAAAAAAAACCATTTTAAATGTAAAAGTTATT
>CAKZUM010000399.1 GCA_937921525.1 uncultured Saprospiraceae bacterium | reverse complement strand
GATGGAGCTTCTATAACCTCCAAATCACTAGGCCATTTATACTGTATGATAAGCTGACTAGCATTAAAAACAAAGTGCGCAAAAATGGGGATCCACAAATTCTTAGACCAATAAAATAAATAGCCTAATACTGCGCCTAATAACATTCGAGGTAAGAACCCCTGAAATTGTAAATGAATGGCACTAAACAAAATAGCTGTTACCCAAATAGCCCCATGTGCAGATATTTGTTCCGCTATTTTTTGTTGTATCACTCCTCGGAAAACTAACTCCTCTCCCAAAGCTGGTAATACGGCTATTACTACTAGATTAACCACTAATTCATAAGTAACAGAAATGTGTAATAAGCTACTAATAATATTGTTAATTAGTGATTCTTGCTGAATAGCCCAATTAGGCAAAGGTAATTGATGATTCAACCAATAAGTCCATTGAACAATGGGCAATACAAGGACCATTAAAAGACCACCCAGCATCATCGTTTTCACAGCAGGAGTATTTGCCAATTTCAATTGTAGCCAAGTTTTGCCATGGTATAGCATCCACATAAATATTAATGCAGGCACTAAAAAAGTCATTATTTGACTGATTGCTAGACTACTACGAATAAAGTTTTTTTCTTCAATGGAAGAGCTAGGTAATAGAGTAGTGGTACTCGTTGCATAATCAAACCCAAGCCATTGCTCAATAAATTGCACCAGCCCACCTGCCAATCCTGAGCAAATAATAATCAGAAAAAACAGCAAGCTTAATTGAATGATTGGGGAATCAATTGTAGACGGCAGTAAAGGCTTTGGTTGTTTAAGCTCCATAATATTTATTTACTTTTGCGCTTTGGGAGGTGAAGAGGTCTAATTAGATGTTGACTTCTTTATTAAACCCTTCAATCTCCAAAATATAAACTATCAATAATGACTAGACTAAGTGTAAATATCAATAAAGTTGCTTTAATAAGGAATTCGAGAGGAGCTAACTTTCCCGATTTAGTACAAGTAGCCAAGGACTGCGAAGCTTTTGGTGCCCAAGGGATCACGATTCATCCTCGTCCAGATCAACGACATGCAAGGTACGCTGATGTCCCAGCCTTAAAGAGAGTCGTCAAAACAGAGTTTAATGTAGAAGGCAACCCTATTCCTAAATTTTTAGAAATGGTTATCGAGCATCGTCCAGACCAATGCACACTGGTACCTGATTCCCCCGATGCGCTTACCTCAGATGCTGGATGGAATACCATTAAGCATAAAGCATTTTTAACAGATGTCATAGCTCAATTGAAAGAAGCGGGTATTCGTACTTCAATATTTATTGATCCTGTGGAAAAAATGATAGAAGGGGCAAAATTAGTAGGAACAGATCGAATTGAGTTTTATACAGGTCCCTATGCGAATAATTTTCGGAGAGCCAGAAAAAAAGCGGTTACTCCCTTTGCTAAATGTGCCAAACTGGCGACCCAACTAGATATTGGTATTAATGCAGGTCACGATCTTAACTTAGACAATTTGCCTTATTTTTTAAAACAAGTAGAAAATGTAAAAGAAGTTTCTATTGGGCATGCCTTAATCACGGACGCATTGTACTATGGCCTAAAAAAGACGGTAAAATCTTACTTGAAAGCCTGCAAGTAACCCAGAATTTATTCTGGAAGACTATCGAGCGTAGCGCAACTGGTAGCCCAGAATTTATTCTGGAAGACTATTGAGCGCAGCGCAACTGGTAGCCCAGAATTTATTCTGGAAGACTATCGAGCGTAGCGCAGATAGAAAATAGGAGATTTTGAAGTTGACTGATAGGATTACAGAATAAATTCTGTGGTACTGTTTACGGAATAAATTCCGTGGTACTGCTTACGGAATAAATTCCGTGGTACTGTTTACGGAATAAATTCTGTGGTACTGTTTACGGAATAAATTCCGTGGTACTGTTTACGGAATAAATTCTGTGGTACTGCTTACGGAATAAATTCTGTGGTACTGCACATTAATCGTTCTGTGTTAGTGATTATGCCAATGTTTTATGGACATTCTCCATTCACAATTAAATCTATTCCATTAAAACAGTCTATTTTAAGAGCGTATTTTAATAAAGAAATAGATAAAAATCGAGGCAAACGATCATGTTTAAGCGAATTTTCGCTTCCTGTGTATGTTAATTTTTTAAGAATTTATTTTTTTATTTCCCATATTATAAAAAATAAAAATAGAGATTATTGTTAATATTTTAAGCAAAATTTTAATTGGAATATTCTTTTATATACTTATTTATATATTTTAAATTCTTCTTTTGTGGTAGAAAATGAAATTATGTTTTGATTTTTTTATTATATGAAGAAATATTCCTATATTAATTTATTTTGCAGAGGCAGCATAATGGACAAAAAAAATGTTTAGTGTATGGACTTAGTTAATAAAAAGTTAAGATTATTTTGTAAAAAATAGACTTTCTTTTACTAGCTTTGATCCTTTATTCACAGCTATAATTAGTTTTAATAATTTTTTCAAATAAAATCGGATTCGTATGAAAAAACTTTCACTAGTTTTGGGAATGTTTTTGTTCCTATGCGGTTCTGTTATAGCACAAAGAACTATAACAGGTACTGTGACGGATGATGTTGGAGAGCCATTAATTGGTGCCAGTATTTTAGTAAAAGGCAGTACAACAGGTACTGTTACAGACATTGACGGAAGTTACAGCATAGACGTTCCAACAGGAGATCAAGTATTAGAAGTATCTTATACTGGGTATGCTACAAAAGAGATAAATACCAGTGCGTCAAACGTACTTGATATTATCTTATCGGAAGGTCTAGAATTAGACGAAGTCGTTGTCACAGGTTTAGGTATTAAGAGAGAAAAGAAGGCCTTAGGGTATGGAGTCTCTACCATTGGTAAAGATGCCATTACTGGTAAGCAAGAATCAGATGTTGCTAGAATCTTAAGAGGTAAAGCAACAGGTGTAGATATTACACAAACATCTGGTATGGCAGGTACAGGTACTAACGTAATTATACGTGGGTATTCTTCTATCACAGGTAGTAACCAACCATTATTCGTAATTGATGGGGTTCCATTCAATACGGATACGAACTCAGATAGTGGTTTCGGCGGTGGTAGTGCAACTGCTTCTTCTCGTTTCTTAGATTTAGATCCTAACAGTATTTCAGAGGTATCTATCCTTAAGGGATTAAGTGCAACTGTATTATACGGTGAGGCAGGTCGTAACGGTGTAGTATTAGTTACTACTAAGAACGGTTCTGCTGGAGCAGACTCACAGAAAGGCTTAGAAGTAAGTGTTTCTCAATCGCTTGCTCAAACGGAAATCTCTAATATTCCAGATTACCAAAACACTTTTGGTAATGGTTTTAGTGGTGGTTTCGGTTGGTTCTTCTCTAACTGGGGGGCTGCATTTAATGATACAAATCCAGCTTCTTATGGAGCAGATTACCAGGGCGAAAATGCTCAGGGTCAAGTATTGATCACGCACCCATTAGATCAAAACCAATACTTTGATGATTTTGGAGATCAGTTCAGAGGGGCAGAGTATCCGTACCAACCTTTTGAGTCTGTTGAAAATTTCTTCGATAAAGGATTGATTTCTAACACTTCTTTATCTATTCAAAGTAACTTAGGAGATAATTCTTCTATTAGTGCTACTTATTCTTACCTTTCTGATGAGTCTTTCTTACCAGATTTGGATAATGATAGAGGTCCATCTAACTTCATTAAGAAGCATAACTTCGGTTTAGGTGCGCAAACTACTTTATCAAACGGTATTAGAATCAAAGGGTCTTTCAACTTTGTGGATTCTGACAGAAGAACACCTATTACTGGTACTGCATTTGGTGGTGATGGTCAAGGTATCTTTGCGGCATTATTATTTACACCAAGATCGGTTGATTTATTAGGCTTGCCTTACCAGTCTCCAGTAGATGGTTCTAATGTTTATTACCGTAGAGGTTCTCCTATTCAGAACCCATTATGGATATTAAACAATGGTGGGGAGATTGAAAACATTCAGCGTTTCTTCTCTACGACAGAGGCTAGTTACCAAATCAATGATAACATCACGGTATTATACCGTTTAGGTTTAGATCAGTACACACAACGTAACCAAAGACAGTTAAATAGAGGTGGTTCGCAAGCTCCAGATGGTGAGCTAGGTACTTCTAATAGAACAAACAAAATTACAGATCAGTTATTAAACGTATTATGGAATGTTCAAGCAAATGAAGACATCTCTTTAGATGGTATCATTGGGTTGAACGCTAGAAGAGAAGTAAGAGAAGGATTCTTTCAGTTTAGTTCCAACCAATTCGTATATGGTTTATTTACACATAATAACTATATCGAGCATCTAGGATTTTCTGGAGGATCGGAAGAAAATACAATCGGTGCTTATGCTACCGCAACTCTTGGATTTAGAAACTTCTTATATTTAGGACTTCAGGCAAGAAATGACTGGACTTCTACTTTAGAAAGAGATAATCGTTCTGTATTCTATCCATCTGCCAATGTGTCTTTTATTCCTACAGAGGCAATTCCTGAATTACAAAACAGTAATATCTTAAACTACTTGAAGTTAAGAGTAGGATATGGTACTTCTGCGGGGTACCCTAATCCGTACCAGACTAGAAATACCTTAAATACAGTTACAAATACTTTTGTTACTGGAGGTGGTAATATCTTAAATACCAATAGTGTATCAGGTCGTTTGGGTAATCCTAACTTAAGACATGAGCTACATAGAGAATTAGAGGCAGGAGTTGAAGCAAGATTTTTAAATAACAGAGTAAGTGTTGATTTATCCGTTTATGATAGACAATCATCTGACTTGATTATTGATCTTGATTTAGATCCAGCGACTGGTTTTAATAATACAACGGTGAATGCTGCAGAGTTAGAAAACAAAGGGATAGAGTTATCTTTTGGAATCGCTCCAGTTAAGACGAAAGATTTTACTTGGGATATTACTTTGAACTATACACGAAATGTGAGTAATATTAACTCAATTTTTGAGGGTATAGATCAGATTCAAATTGCGGCTAATTCATCAGATCCATTAAATTCTAATAACCTTGCAGGTTTTGCGGGGCAGTTAGGTAACTATGCAATCGTAGGTCAGCAGTATGGTGTTATGCAAGGACAAGCATTCCAGAAAGATGCAAGTGGTAACTTGATCGTTGATGGTCAAGGGAACTATGTTGGTGATTCAGGTATCGATATTATTGGTGATCCTAACCCAGATTTCACAGCGAACTGGATTAACAATTTCTCTTTCAAAGGCTTATCTTTTGGTTTCCAATGGCAGTACATCAAGGGTGGAGATATTTACTCTTCTACTGTACAGTCATTGTTAGCGAGAGGAAACACTGTGGATACAGACGTTGATCGTTTTGTACCGTTAATTATGCCAGGTGTGAAAGCAGATGGTACGGTCAATGATATTCAAACATATATCGGTGATAGTTTCTTCCGTGCTTATTTCTTCGCAGATGAAGGAGGTATCTTTGATGCAACTACTATTCGTTTAAGAGAGATTTCTTTATCTTATGCAGTTCCAGATAATATCGTTAGCAAGACGCCATTCGGTAGACTTGGATTGACTATTTCTGGTGAAAACTTATGGTACAATGCGCCAAACTTCCCTGTAGGTATCAATTATGATCCTGAGGTATTAAGTTTAGGGGTAGGTAATGGTAGAGGTTTTGATTTCCGTACAGCGCCTACCGCTAAGAAGTATGGTATCACTTTAAATGCAACATTCTAATTATAGTTGACTATCTAATTGATTGGAAGTATATATTTTAATATACAAATCCAATCGAACGAAATACTCAATTAATTAATTTAAAAAATAAAATATTTTATAAATATGAAGTTTATAAATAAAATATTGTTGGTTGCACTCATTGTCGCTATTGGAGCATGTGATGCTATTGAGTTGGATTTGCAAGATGATCCGAATCAGATCACGCCCGAGCGAGCGAGTGTAAATGACTTATATAACAGTATTCAGCTGAATTTCAACGACGTATTTAATGCTGCTAATAGACAGCCTGGTGCAGCAGCAAGAATGTATCATGCCGCAGGTAACTTTACGTACCAAGCATGGACAGATCCAGTTGTTTTTAACGGTTTATGGTTTGAAACATATTCTGGTTTATTCCCAGACATTGATGCCCTACTTCCATTAGCGGATGCTGCTGGCTTAACAGTACATTCTGCTTCTGCTAAGATCATGAAAGCTTATTCTTTGATGGCATTGGTAGATATATTAGGAGATGTTCCTTTTTCTCAAGCAGGCTTAGGAACAGAGGCTATTTCTCCTACTCCAGACCCAGGTGCGGATGTTTATGGAGCAGCAATTACGTTATTAGATGAGGCAATTGCGTCATTGACAGGTACATCTGCTTCTGGTCCTGCTGTAGACATTTACTATGGTGGTGATGCGGCTAAGTGGGCTACTTTAGCTAAGACTTTAAAGCTTAGAGCAGCAGTTACTATGCGATTAGTGGGTGGTGGTCCATCTGTGTCTGCTTTAATTGCAGAAGGAGACTTAATAGATGATGCTAGTGAAGATTTCCAATTTAACTATGGTAATCAAAGAGATAATCCTAACTCTAGACATTGGATGTATAATAATCATTATGAGGCAAACGATGGAGATTACTTATCAAACTCTTTTATGTGGAATGTTGCTGCAGAGAAAGAGGTAGCTGATCCAAGAGCTAGATATTACTTCTACAGAAAAGTAGATAACTCTGATCAACAAGATCCTACAACTTACGGTTGTAATTTCTCTACTTTGCCAGATCAAGATTTAGCACCACCACACTATGCAGCGATTGATCCTAATATCCCATATTGTTATGGTGCAATAAATGGTTATATTGGTAGAGATCACTTGAACGGTCAAGGTATTCCACCAGATGGTCCAGTTAGAACTTCTTATGGTTTGTACCCTGGTGGTGGACAATTTGATTTCAGTGAGTACCTTGATACTAGACAGAATGGTACAACTGGTGGTAGAGGTCAAGGTATTTCTCCGATCATGTTAGCTTCTTTTGTAGACTTTTTAAGAGCAGAAGCTGCTTTAACAATGAGTTCTGGTGAGGATGCAAGAGCTTTATTAGAAAGTGGTATTCGTAAATCTATTGCGAAAACTACTAGCTTTGAAAGTTTAGTACCTGCTACTATGAGTAGACAGTTAACGGATAGAGAAGGAAATGTTGCTACTGTTTCAGAATTATTTAGTGCAACAGATGAAGATACGGATGCTTATGTAGCATATGTATTGGATGAATATGACAATGCGTCTGATAAGTTGAATATCGTTATGAGAGAATACTATATCTCTTTATGGGGTAATGGTTTAGAGGCATATAACATGTACAGAAGAACGGGTAAGCCAAATAACATGGCGCCTTCTTTAGAGCCTGAGCCAGGACCGTTCCCTAGATCATTCTTCTTGCCTGCAGTTCACGTAAATAGAAATGCAGCTGTATCTCAGAGAGGAGATTTAACAACGCCAGTATTCTGGGATAACGGTTCTGCTACAGTATATTAGTAGACCTTCTAATTATGAACTTATTTACTAAATTTTTATTTAGTAAATAAGTTCTTAAGAATGATGAAATAATAGTTATTATTTCATCATTCTTTAAACTAATTCTTTAAAATTAAGCTGGAATAATGAATAAATTTAAATTATTTATATTCGGTGGGTTAATCTTATTCTTTGCCTCTTGTGCAGATGAAGATGCCAAGCCGATCATTACTTTCGATGATGCAGGTAAGGGAGCTTATCCTAGACTCATCTCGGAAGGAACAAGAGATATTAACTTATTTGATATTGCAAACTCTTCTTACACTTATACTATTGAGTTTGTAGATTTAGAGCAGGGTAACTTGGTATCTACTTATGATCTTCAATACACTTTTGAAGATAACAATCCTGATATAGGAGGAGATACATCTACAGGTCCTAATCCATTGAAGTCTTTCTCTTCGTCAGAATTTACTACCAATTCAGGTGGCTTTCAAGGGATTGAAAATATTACAGTATCAGCTAATGAGTTATTAGCTGCTGCGGGTATGTCTCCTGATGATTTAGGTCCAGGTGATGTTTTCAGAATCGCTGGAAGTGTAACAACTACAGATGGTCAAACATTTGCTGCTGGTAACTCTTCTTCTTCCGTAAAAGGAGCTGCGTTCCGTGGTCACTTTGATTTTAATATGGCTGCTGCTTGTCCATCAGATTTAGCGGGTACTTACGATGTAATTACTACTGATTCTTGGTGTGGAAGTGATCAAGTACCATATAGCAATCAAGTTACATTCACTTCAACTGCAACTGGTTATGATGTAACAGATTTCTCTTTTGGTGCTTATGACATTTGTTATGGTCCAACGTCAGCTCGTCCTTTGGGTAACCTACGTTTCTTAGACATTTGTAATGTTATTGAAATCACAGGTGCTTCTCAATGGGGTGAAGTTTATACTTGGTCTAACTTCGCTATTGATGGTGAAGTAATGTCTTTTGACTGGGTAAATGATTATGGAGAAGGTGGTTCTGCTCAGGTGATTAAGCCAGGTGGATGGCCTCCATTAACATTGAAATAATTTTTTTAGAGTAGAGAATAGAGAGCAGAGAGTAGAGACTTGATGGTGCGGAGTTGTTAGATAGTACTATTTCTTTGGTAGCATTTAGTTCTTTATTTTATTCTTGATTTCTTACTCTAGAAAATTAAAAAATATTCAAAAAAATAGCTGCATACTTAATTGTATGTGGCTATTTTTTTTTGGATGAGATAACAAGACTTGGGAAGTTTTTAAAACTTACCAAGTCTTCATTCCCTAAGATGGCAGAAATTTTAAAATGGCTGTCATCTTTCCCAGAAACCTAGATGACAGCCACTTTCTAAGTTTCTGCCATCAAGAGTCCGTCTCTTAGTCTAGCGGGTATGGGCGTTGCTTATAATTGTAGGTATACCGACTAATACAACAATATTCTTCATATCTTATATTATTTTGCATAATCCCTTATTATCTTTATCCACCAAAAATAAAATACATGAGGATTGCTATATTTTCTACAGTACTAATTTTATATTTCTTCCCTATTGGAACTGCTCAAAATACAGTTGGCCTAATATCTATGGATAAAGAACAAACCTATGAAGGTTACAACCTCTTTTTCCCACATAACCAAGCAGATGTATTTCTAATAAATAACTGTGGAGAATTAGTAAATGTATGGACGGATAATTCTGATTATCGTCCGGGTAATATGGTGTACTTAACAGAGGAAGGAAATTTATTAAAATGTAAGCGATATTTCAATGCTACGGCAGACTCAATTTGGGCAGGTGGGGGCGGTCAGATTGTAGAATTATTAGATTGGGATAATAATCTACTTTGGCAATTTGAATTAAAAGATGAGTTGGATCGCTTGCACCATGATGTGGCTTTGTTACCTGATGGGAATGTATTGATGATCGCATGGGAATTAAAAACAGAGGCAGAAGCCATTCAAGCAGGCAGAGATCCAGCATTGTTATTTCAAAATAAATTATGGCCAGATTATATTTTAGAATACAATCCTAGTCAAGATGCGATCGTTTGGGAATGGCATGCTTGGGATCATCTGATACAAGATATTGATCCGACTAAAGATAACTTTGGGGTAGTAGCAGAGCACCCTGAATTGATAGATATTAATTGGAATACCAATGATGGATTTCCAGATTGGATGCACTCCAATTCCATTGACTATAATGAAGAATTAGATCAAATTTTATTGAGTGTTCCGCACTTTGATGAAATCTGGATTATCGACCATAGCACTACTACGGAAGAGGCTAAAGGGCATACAGGTGGTAAAAGTGGAAAAGGTGGAGACTTGTTATTTCGATGGGGGAATCCTGTTACTTATCGAGCAGAAGGCCCACAACAAATATTCTTTGCACATGATGCTCAGTGGGTTGATGACTTTGTAAGAGAAGATAATCCATATTATGGAGCGATCTCGCTATTCAATAATAGGGTTGCAGATAATTATTCTACTGTAAATATTCTGCGCCCAAAAATAGATCCAAATACAGGGGCCTATGTACAGACGGCGAATACCTTTGCTCCTTCTACTTTTGAATTAAATTTGCTACACCCAGATACTTTTCCTATTTTTTCTACTGGTTTGAGTGGTGCCCAAGTGTTACCCAATGATAATTTTTTAATTCTTTCAGGAAGAACTGGGAATGTATTTGAGATTAATGCCACAACAAACGAAGTGGTCTGGGAATATAAAATTCCCCTTAAAGGAGGCAGTCCCGTTGAGCAAGGAACGGAACTAGCTTTAAATAATAATATTACTTTTAGATTTACTCGCTACCCAACTTCCTATGCTGCTTTTCAAGGCAGAGATTTATCGCCAACTAATTATTTGGAGTTGAATCCTAATGAAGAGTTTTGTGCGAATGTAGTCTCTACGAATACGATAGATGTAGCTTTTCAAGAGCTGACTGTTTTCCCCAATCCTGCTACTGATTTCTTAACGATCAATAAAGGAGAGATTACGGAAACGGATTGGTTGATTTATGACTTGCTGGGTCGGCCTGTACGATCTATTTCTTTATTAGACGCTACTACTAGTATTCCTGTAGGAGATTTGGCGGTGGGCTTGTATTATTTAGGGACTAAAGAAGTGTTGGCTCGGAAGTTTTTAATTGTGGA
>CAKZUM010000398.1 GCA_937921525.1 uncultured Saprospiraceae bacterium | reverse complement strand
TAGGTGGTAACAAGCCTTCTATAGAAAGCTTATTGACTCAAGCTACTTCTAGTGGTATCTTTGGCTTAATGGGCCAAGCTGAAAAAGCGGAACGTGCTAACCCAACTGATCCTTTATTGAAGGAGATTTTTGGTAGTAAGTAATTAATTTAGAGCAGAGAATAGAGAGCAGAGAACAGAGCGTTTTTCGGTTAAAAATGAAAAAAATATTCTTTTTCAATCGAATTTGATCTCTAATCTTACTCCACTATTCTCTGCTCTATCATTTTCTCTAATCAACCAAGGCTGTTCTCACGATTGTAGTTTCTAGCTCCTCATCAGTAATTTCCGTCCAAGCAAATAACAATTGATCGCCGTATCGTTCCATTATTGGAAAACCGCTACTTCTTAGTGGACTTGTCTTTACTAACAAATTACTAGATTTTTTTTCTCCCTTCAAGTTAAATGTTGCATACCTAATTTCAGCTATTTTATTTTTCTGTTCTAACCAACTGACCACCACTTCTGCTCCCTTAAATGCAATATCTACTCGTCCTAAAGGGTGTCCTTCGTCTACTCTAAAGGGCGTACTAAAAGAAGCACCTGCATCTTCAGAAAAAGCTACTTTTACTTGGGCGGTATCATTGGCCATTGTGAACCAAGCAATGGCTACTTTATCACCATCCGCTATAATTTTAGGACCATTAACAGGACATCCTGCTATTTCCCAGTTATCTGCAAATACTTTGCGAGGTTGCGTCCAATCAAAACCTACTTGCCGAACAATGGTAATATCCCTCACCTCATCTTCGGATCGATCTCTATAAGCAACAATTACCCCATTAGAAGTGCGGGCTGCGGAGGTTTGGCAACAATCACAAACTCGACTATCTAATTCTATATCTCCTGTTAGGGTATTATCAGAATGTATAAAGCCGCCTCTCAGAGTCATCGCTCCACCGTGCTCATGTTCATGTCCATCAGAATCATTTTCTGTTTTAGTATAGCGACCATCTAACCATGTAACAAATAGCGTATTATCATTCGTCGGAATCATTGTTACGAATCCATGCTCTGCGGCAATGCCATCTTGATTTAGTAAAAAATGAGGCTGCCATTGTTCGCCACCATCTAAAGATTGAGCAATTTTAATATCATAATCGTACGTACCTGCCGCACTCTTTTGTAACCAATGTGCAGCTATATGATCTTCTTTGTTTCCATAGGTCACGATAGAAGGAAAGTCTGCCCAATTAACGAACCAATCATCTCCGTAAGCAATTAAATTGGGTTGTGACCAAGCCCCTTCTGACAAGGTAGAATAGACCAAAGCATCTGTACTATCATTGGCATATTCTACCCATGATAATAAGGCTTTCCCGCTGTTGGTAATATGTAAATTGGGTTCGCCGCCTGATTCGCAAGGAGTAGGAATCATTGTTAGTGCGGCCTGATCTTGACAGCTATGGAGGCTAAGAATACCACAACATAACAAGACTAAGAATAGGAAAGAATGTGTTTGTTCTTTTAAAGCGTTCATTTCTATATAAACAGGTATGAGCCTCGGAACAAAGTTCCGAAGCTTTCTATTTTATTTTTACTTTTAAGTATCCTTCATCCATCGAATCATGATCTCCGCAATACCCATTGGTTTATCTTCTTGCAAGAAATGACCTGCTTCTGTAATCGTGATTTTAGGTTGATTTTTTGTACCTGGAATCAGCTTTCTAAATAGCTTATCTCCTCCTGCTGTAATCGGATCTTTATCACTAAATAAAGTCAAGAAGGGTTTTTCCCATTTCAATAATACCTTCCATGCTTCATTATTAGCAGGTACTGCTACATCATCTTCTGAGGTAGGCACTAAAGATGGAAATATCTTGGCCCCAGCCATATATTCTTTATCAGGAAATGGTGCCCAATAAGCAGCAATCTCGCCTTCTGTTAATTCTCTTTCTGTGGAGTTTTGTAAAATCTTTCCTATATTTATTTTAGGTGCTGTTTTAGAATATTCTTGCCATTTCAAAAAGGCATCTGAAGGTTTTCCTTTGCCGTTCGGCAACATGGTATTCCCTGCTACAATGCGACTGAAACGTTCTTCCATTTCCGCAGCACAACGCAAGCCGATCAAACCGCCCCAATCTTGACAGAATAAATTGATTCCTGTTAAATCTAGTTTGGTAATGAATTGCTTCATCCAATCCACATGTCGCTGGTAGCTATAGTCGTTCATATCCGTTGGCTTATCAGATTTACCAAATCCAATTAAGTCAGGGGCTATCGCTCGATAACCGTGTTCCACAAATACGGGTATCATGTGTCGATATAAATAGGACCAACTTGGTTCACCATGTAGCAATAAAACTATTTCTCCATCTTTAGGGCCTTCATCTACATAATGCATAGTCATAGCATCACCTACACCTACATAGTTAAAAGCGAATGGATAATCAGGTAAATTGTGAAAATGATGTAAGGGAGTAACTACTTTTTTCATGGATTTTTTTATTTCTAAAGTCTGAATATTAGAAAAACAAATGTACTATATTTTGAGTACACGTTTACTAAACCTTTGAGGTTTAGTAAACGTAAATCTGCTCTCGCTTCTAATATTAAGGTATGGCAGTAGTACAATTGCGTTCCAAACAACTAATATT
>CAKZUM010000397.1 GCA_937921525.1 uncultured Saprospiraceae bacterium | reverse complement strand
TCAAGAAGAGATACAGGCGGCGTTTGCAGAATATAGACGTACTCAGTTTGGTGGGTGGCCTTGGGATAGTATGGCACCTACGCATGACCGATCACAGGGACGATTTGCGAAGCATGTGGATGGTCGGGTGGAGGAGAAGGCTTAATTCTGTAGAAAAAATCATACATCATATTTCATACATCATACATCATAAATCTGACTGAATGGAACGGGCAGCTTTACAAGCTAGGCAAACTTAGACAGATTTATGATGTATGACCTGCCTGCGTGCCTTGGCAGGCAGGTGTAAAATTTATGATTTAAGATTTGGGGACGCTGGCCACTGGCTATCTCCATACCGCTCTATCCATTCCCTAACAACAGGCCAAATCTCCTGCGCTGCACTAGAAGATAACAAAATGCGACCATGGTCATAGTCTTCTATATACCCATCTTCTTTTGAGCAATACACTAATTTATTCAAAGGATTTTTAAAAGCATCAAGGAATGATTGACAGCCTACTTTGGGGGCAACATAATGATCTCCCTTTGCACAGACCGACAGAATGGGTATCTTAATAGTCTTCATTTTAGACAAATAATCATACCCATCACTTCCCTTAAATTCTTTATAAATATTCCAATCATACCATTGTTTCATGGTATAGTAGGTCTCATCATGAGGGCGTCCATTTTTACTAGCTGGAAAGACGCCAAATAATTTTATTATTGACTTGCTGACTATTAAGCTGATATAAGAGATACTTGATTTTGCAGCCCCAAATGCTTGGCATCCAAAAAAGGAGATACTATTGATACAGTTTTTATAAGAAGGATTTTTAATTAAAAACATAGTCAGACAAATGCCTCCGCCACTATGGGTAATGCAATGTAGGTTACTAATATTTAAGGTATGATGAAGATATTGAAAAGCGGCTTTTATATCAAATAAACCAATTGTTTCAAAGTTAAATTTATTCGTAGTACTCGGACTAGTCCCATGATTTCGCCATTCCATGATCCAACAAGTGTAACCTATTTTAGCTAGATATTTAGCAATACCTAAGCATATTCTTTTGTCGGAAAAAGTGCCATGTGTTAAAAACACATTTGAATTATTCTGTTGGTCTGTTGATTGAATTTTCCATAGTGCAATTTGCTCTCTATCCTCTGTATTGATTAAAACTAGTTCTTCTTTCAGCATAAAAAAAATATTCTATTATCACCCTCCAAAGATAGTTAGTAAAAATACAATCGGCCCTAGCCAAATGTTCTTTTTTCTTAAACAACTTCAGAGTATGTCTAAAATTTGTTTATCAGGAAGTAGAAATTTAGACAAACTCTTAGACATACTCTTACCTGCTTTCTTATAAAAAGGCATGATTTTGAAAGCGTATCAACGTATATTTGCAGACTCAAATAAGAATATGTATAAATTAAATATCTCTACCGTTGTCATTCTTTGCTTTCTGGTGTTTTCCAGCACGATAACAGCCCAACAAGATGGTACTGCTTTTCGAACAGATTATCAGTATAAAATCAAAAGAACCACGCACACCGTCAAAGTGGATGGTACTTTAGACGAAGCAGTCTGGCAAGAAGCCCAAAAAGCGACCAATTTCTTTTACATCACACCAGTAGCTGAAAAACAAGTCGAAGAAAGAGATCAAACAGAGGTCATGGTGACTTATGATGATCGTAATATATATGTAGCTGCTATTTGTCACGGTGCAGAACCCTATTTGGTGCCATCCCTTAAGCGAGACGGCAATTCCTTTTGGGGCGGAGAAGTATTTATGGTATCTTTTGATCCCGGTAATGAGCGGACGACAGGCTTTGGATTTGCCACGAATTCAGCAGGGGTACAATACGATAATCAACTTTCGGGGGATTTGGGTACCAGAAGTGGAGGCGGGAGTAATGGATTCAATACGGCTTGGAATAATAAATGGCAATGTGAGACTAAAAAGTACGGTTCTTATTTTGTAGTTGAAATGGCTATCCCATTCAAATCACTTAGATATGGGGATAGCAAAGTGTGGGGCGTTCAATTTAATAGAGGCGTATCTTCTACCAATAGTTTTCACGCATGGACGCCTGTGCCTCTACAAATTTTTGGTCCAGATTTAGGATACAATGCTTCTTTGGTATGGGATGAAGCACCTAGAAAAACAAAAAGTAATATTGCCGTCATTCCATATGCCATTGCCTCTACCTTCAAAGATGTTCAAGAAGGCACACCAGTTGAAAATAATTTTGATGCTGGTTTAGATGCCAAAATTGCATTGACGAGCAGCCTTAATTTGGATGTGACAATAAATCCAGATTTTTCTCAAGTAGATGTAGATCGGCAGGTCACTAACTTGACTACCGTTAATATTCGATTTCCAGAGCAACGTATTTTCTTCGTAGAAAACAGCGATATTTTTTCGGATTTTGGAATCCCACCTATGCGGCCTTTCTTTTCTAGAAAAATGGGATTACGAGATGATGGCTCTTCTATACCTATTAGTTATGGGGCACGTATTACTGGTAACTTGACCAAAGATACCCGTATTGGATTGATGAACCTTCAGACCAAGTCGGCTGATGCAGAACCAGGAAATAACTATAGCGCATTAGCGGTTAATCATAGAATTTTTGGCAGGTCGGTGGTCAAAGGATTTTTTCATAATCGTATAGGCCATACCAATGGAGAATATGATGCAGATGATTATACTAGAAATATGGGATTAGAATTTGACTACAAGTCAAAAGATGGCTACGATAGATTTGCATTAGGGTATAGCCTATCAACTAGTGAAGGGGTAAGCGATAAAAACGGGTATTATCATGCGATCGCCCAATTTGGAAATGATAACTTTCGATTTTATACCAACGTATCTGGTATCGGTAAAAACTACTCCGATGACATGGGTTTTATCCAACAATTGAATCAATACGATGCGGTCGAAGATGTAGTACACCAAATAGGCTATGATCACTTGTTTTCAAATTTGAGTTATACGATTTATGCTAAAAACGAAAAGATCAATACGCATACCTTTAGCATATTTAATGTTGGAGATTGGGAACGGTCAGAAAACACAAATTTTAATTATAGTCTTACTGGTAGCTATAGGGTTGCATTTGCGAATACTAGTCGAGTATCTGCTCAACTAAGACGTACCTATCGGAAGTTGTTATATCCATTTATTTTTACCGAAAATCCATTAGCTGCGAAGGGCTACACTTGGAGATCAATGGAAGTGAACTATCGATCAGATGTCCGAAAAGTATTTAACTATTCTTTAGGTGGTAGTGTAGGGGGCTTCTATAGTGGCAAGCGAAAAAGTATCAATGCAGAAATAAATTATAGACGCCAACCATGGGGCAACTTTGGGGTTGCATTCGAGGCGAATGAATTAACTTTTGACGAGAATATTGGAAACACCACTTTATTATTAATCGGGCCACAATTTGAGTTTAGTTTTAATCGAGATCTTTTCTGGACTACTTTTTTACAATACAATACGCAAAGAGATAATTTTAATATCAATAGCCGAATTCAATGGCGATTCCAACCTTTATCGGATATTTTCCTTGTTTACACAGATAATTATGCGATTGAGCAGTGGGGGCCAAAGAATAGAGCTTTGGTATTGAAAATTAATTATTGGTTGAATATATAGACTGAGGGTTTTATTTTAAACAAAATAGACGGTCTGCTTGTTTAAATAATAGTAATACTATAATTTTACGAAGTAATAATTAATATTTATTATTACTTATTAATATTTTTTACAAGTTAATTTAACATTATGGCATCCGTAAAAATTGATAACACCACTACTCAAACTAAAAAGACCCAAGCAAAAATCAGCCCCCAACTTGCTGTGGAACTATTAAAAGCTGGCAACCGAAGATTTGTCAATCAAACACCAGTTCAAAGAGATTTAAAAGCTCAAGTAAAAGATACGACTAAAGGGCAATATCCATTTGCGTCTGTTTTGAGCTGTATAGATTCTAGAATTCCCGCAGAAATCGTTTTTGATCAAGGTGTTGGGGATTTATTTAGTGCTAGAATAGCAGGGAATTTTTCCAATGAAGATATTTTAGGTAGTCTAGAGTTTGCATGCAAATTAGCAGGTTCCAAGGTAATTGTCGTAATGGGACATACTTCTTGTGGCGCAGTTAAAGGTGCTTGTGATAATGCGAAATTAGGTAACTTAACTCAGATGCTTGACAAAATACAGCCTGCTGTAAAAGCAGTCAAGACCAAAGCTGGTGAAAAGAGAAATTCAAAGAATTTAAAATTTGTCAATAAAGTAGCAAAGAAAAACGTGAAGTTGACGATTGCTGACATCAAGAAAAATAGCCCAGTCTTAAATGAGATGTGCGAAAAAGGAGAAATTGATATTGTAGGGGCCATGTATGCTGTAGAGACTGGTAAAGTTACTTTTCTTTAGTAACGACGAAAGAATAAATGGTGCATGTTAGTTTCCTTATAATAATCAGTCTATAAACTATACAAACTATAGACTATGTAAAGATTAATTTATGTCTGTATCGGTTCAAATTAAGGTTAACCCACAATTGTACCTAAGAGATCCTCAAGATACAAAACTGGGGAAGAAGCTCATCCAACATAGTATCGAACTCATTAATGAGATAGGAATTGAAGACTTTACTTTTAAAAAATTGGCGACTAGAATGGGGTCTACTGAAGCCTCCATTTACCGATATTTTGAAAATAAACATCTGCTTTTAGTCTATTTGGTCTCTTGGTATTGGGAATGGGTAGATTTTAGGATAGGGTTCAACACGATGAATATTACGGATCCTGAAAGGCAGCTAAAAATTGCGATCAAGACTTTAGTAGATACGATACGATTAGCTACTCCCGCAGAATATGTTGACCGAGATTTGTTACACAAAATTGTCGTTAACGAAGGGGTGAAATCCTATCATATCCATCAAGTTGATGAAGAAAATAAATTAGGCTATTTCAGTCCGTACAAAGCATTAAATAAAAAAATTAGTAACATTATTAAAGCTATTAATCCTGATTTTCCTTATCCCTGTACATTAGCTACTAATATGTTGGAGATGTCTAATAATCAACTGTATTTAGCAGAACACATCCCCTCTTTGACGGATGTCAAACTAGTGAACGGACAACTGGAAGACCTAGAAAAAATGCTTGAATATTTTCTTTTTAAAATGATTAAGTAAGAAGTTGTGTAATACAGTAATACATTTTTAAACAACTCCTAAACTAATAGCCTTCCAGATCATGTCTGGAAGGCTATTTTTGTATTGAGTACGTGTACAAAATACTATGTGGCTAATTTCCGTTTTTTGCAATATATACTTTTGATTTCTATGTATTTCTTTGGGGATACCTATCTTTTTTCGTTACTTGTTAGACCTTCTTATAATATAATTGTCTTTGACTACAATACAATTCAAATAATTAACAAAGCGAAAATGAAAAAACTGATTCAATTAGCAAGCTTCTCTTTGCTACTCTTATTAGTCACTCAATGTAAACAAGAGCCTCCTCAACCGGGTACAGCGGAGTTTATCAAAGCTGTGACAAATGCAGTAGATGATGCGGCCATCACTAATGCAGATGCAGCACCAGGAGACTGGCTATCCTATGGTCGAAATTATCAAGAAGATCGGTATAGTCCTTTAGATCAAATTAATAAAGAAACTGTCAAAAAACTAGGTTTAGCATGGTCGCTTGATCTAGGCGTCATGAGAGGAATAGAAGCTAGTCCAATAGTAGTGGATGGTATCATGTATCTGACAGGCCCTTGGAGTGTGGTGTGGGCAATAGATTTGCGAAAGGGCGAACAAATATGGAAGTATGATCCAGAAGTACCAGCAGAATATGCAGAAATCGCTTGCTGTGATGTGGTGAATAGAGGGGTGGCTTTATATAAAGGAGCGGTGTTTTTTGGAACGATAGACGGACGATTGATTTCTTTAGATGCGGCAACAGGTACGGTAAATTGGGAAAAATTAACCGTTGATCGTTCTAAAAATTATACGATCACTGGGGCACCACGAATTGTAAAAGGTAATGTCTTGATTGGAAATGGTGGGGCGGAATATGATGCAAGAGGATATGTGTCTGCCTATGATGCGGAGACAGGAAAAGAGAACTGGCGGTTTTATACTGTACCGGGTGATCCATCCAAACCTTTTGAAAATCCTATCTTAGAAGAGGCGGCAAAAACATGGACAGGCGAGTGGTGGACTATGGGTGGTGGTGGAACGGTATGGGATGCTATCGTTTATGATCCTGAATTGAATTTGGTCTATATCGGGGTAGGCAATGGAACACCTTGGGATCAATTACATAGAAGTCCAGGTGGTGGTGACAACTTATTTTTATCCAGTATCGTCGCTTTAAACGCAGATGATGGAAAGTATGTCTGGCATTTTCAAACAACGCCGGGAGATACTTGGGACTACACCTCTACACAACCAATGACCTTAGCGGATTTGGAGATAGATGGGAAGATGAGAAAAGTGATTATGCAAGCACCCAAAAACGGGTTCTTTTATGTGCTAGATAGAACGGATGGTTCTTATATATCTGCCAAGCCGTACACCAAGCAAAACTGGGCAAAAGGGATGGATGAAAATGGACGGCCTATCGAAAATGAAAACGCTAGATACAAAGATCCTACTAAAAATGTGGTCATTGCACCCGGAGCTTATGGCGGTCATAATTGGCAACCAATGGCATTTAACAAGGAAACCAAATTAATGTATATACCGACACACACGGTTAGTTTGGCTTTCTCTCATGAACCTGAAAATACTTTTAATAAAGTAGCCAGAGGTGCTTCAGGATCTGGTTGGAATGTAAGTTATGGAGATAAATTATACAAGCCTATAATAATGGATGCGGACGACCCTAATCCGTATGCTCCCTTTGGACGAACGGTCGCTTGGGATCCAGTTGCACAAAAAGAAGTTTGGGGAGTCGATCATCCACTAACCCATTGGAATGGTGGCATCATCACCACAAAAGGGGGACTAGTATTTCAAGGGGATGCAACAGGGATGCTAAAAGCATATGATGCCACGAATGGAGAAGTGCTCTGGGAACAAAATCTAATGACGGGGATTATTGCGCCACCAGTTACTTATGCGATTGATGGCAAACAATATTTATCTATTGCGGTAGGTTGGGGAGGTATTACGGGCTTGCAAAGAAAATTTACGAAGTACATCCACCCGGGCAGATTGTATACATTTGAAATTGATGGCAAGGCAGAAATGCCAGCAGAGATGACAGGCCCTATTGCCCAGTTAACTAGCCTAGAACCAACAGGTACGCCAGTAGAAATTGGAAGAGGCCTCTCTTTATATGTCAAATTTTGTGTGCAGTGCCATGGGGATGCTTTTGGTGCAGGTGGTGGTGCGATTCCAGATTTAACGCATTCTTCTGATGGGGTTTTTAAAAACCATAAGGAGATTATTTTAAACGGTGCTTTAGCATCTAAAGGAATGCCTAATTTTGAAGGTCGTTTGACAGAACAAGATGTAGATGATATTGGCAATTTTTTAAAATATACAGCTGCCTCCTACAGAAAAGGCGATGATATGATGACTGTATTAACCAATCTAGCAGGGATGCAATATTTGGGAGATACGCAGCCTCGAAAAGATTAGTTTTATCACAAATTTAAGAACAAAGCAACTTGATAAAACTAAGCTTACAAAGCTAGAATTGTATTTTACCACATAGGTACATAGACCACATAGTTATCACGTCATACTATGTGACCTATGTACCTATGTGGTAAAATTGTCAACTACTTTTGTGGTGTAGATAAACTTGCCAAATTCTTTGATAAAAAAAGTCATATACCCTATTAATAGCATATTAGGCATGATTTTTTCTATTATTATATTAAATAAAATGTATTAACGTTTGATAGAATTGAGTAAATAGTATCTTAAAGAAGATAATTGTTTTTTTTTTACTTTTTTATATTAAAAAACTACCTATTTACTTGCTTTACTGAAAAACTGTAGCGATCTTTGGGGTGTAATTAAGAGACTAGCTTACCTAGCATTTTAACTCCAAACCGATAAAAAGATATTTAGATTTTATTATTTATAATAATAATCTATAAAGATGAAATGTATTTTAAAACGCCTGTAATGGGTGAATTCGACCATTCCAATTTATTGGAATGGTCATTTTTTTTGTCTTAATTGTTGGATGTTTTTTAATTCCTCGGATGTTATCCGAGGCTATTCATGTTCAACCACTCCGTGGTTGCGAACTGCATAACATAACTGCGGAATAGTTAAACACGATTAACCTTGGATGAAATCCAAGGATGTGTACCATGCACAAAAAAAGGGCTGTATCAACCGATACAGCCCTTTTTTTTATACTATCTCTGGTATTTATCTACTAGTAAAACTGAGATCTAAAGTCATCAATCTTAGCTTCTTTTCGCATAGCTTGCATTAAAGAAGTTCTAATCTGAGACTGCGTAGTTGCAGATGCTTCTTTTCTTAGCTGAGGAATATTTGATGGTGCACCAGCGGCAGGCTTGTTCTTTACCTGTACTACATATACCCCACTATTACCGATAATTGGTTGAGAAACACCATTTACAGGAGTATTAAAAGCTGCTGCTATTACTTTAGGTTCATTACCTAAACCTTGTGTGAATTGAGATTCAAAAGTAACGTCTGCTGCTTCTTCTACATCTACACTAAATTGGGATGCGACAGCTGCTAAGTTATTATTAGATATTTTACCTTTGATTAATTCTCCTTTCTTTTGATTTCTTACCTGTGCTTCTATTTCGTCCTTAATATTAGCTAAACTAGGCATACCCGCTGCTTGGACACTTTTTAAACCAGCAATCACATATTTATTGATATAGTAATCTGCTTGATCTTGGAAAGAGTATACGGCAGGAGATACGGCACTCACATCTGTATTTGCATCAAAAGCCCATCTGATTATATCTCTTGCATCAGAACCATTACCTAGAGTACCCAATACATAGTCATTAGACTTGACACTTGGAGAGGTCTGCACAGAAAGAGCGCTATTACTAGCTACACTTGCATTCAAATCACTTAGGTTTCTGTTATTTGCTAAGAAATCATTGGCTTCATCAAATATTCTACTTTGTGTATCTTCACTAGGAGTGATGGTTTGATTGATGTACGCTAATTGTACTCTTTCAGTAGAATTTCTATATCTAGATAAAGGCTCAATTAAGTGAACACCATATTGTGTTCTAACACTATACAATTGACCGATATTACCAAAAGAAGCTATATCTCCATACTCAGGTACAAATTGATTTGGTGGAATATTTTCATACTTACCACCGTTTTGTGCACTTCCTGGATCTTGACTTAAACTAGCTGCTAAATCAGCAAAACTAGCTCCACCTTCGATAGCTGTTTTGATACTATCTATTCTTTGCTCTGCAGTAGTGAAGCTAAGCGGGTCTGTAGCGTTGATTAAGATATGTCTAGTCGTAGCAGAGTCAGGAACCATCTTTCGATCAACAACTTTCATGGCTCTGTAATTCTTACCTTCTATAAAAGGCCCATATACCCCACCAATAGGAAGTGTTCTCGCTTGCTCTTGAATATTTGCTGGTAAAGTACTGATATCTAACCATTGCTTTGAGGCAGTACCGAAGTTAGCCTCAGCAAATGCCGCAACATCCGTAGTTGTTCGGAATTGTGCAACAGACTCATTTAAGGACGCTCTTAAGTTAGCAGAATCAGCAGAAGTAGGTAATACATCAAATACGACATATTCTACTCTTCTAGTTTCTTCATCACTATAGAATTTTCCTTTATTGGCAGTCAAAAAGCTTTGGTAGTCTGCATCTGTTAAAGTAACCTCACTATCATCAATATCTGCAAAAGGAACTTTTACATAGTCGAGCGTTGCTTTTTGGTTTTTGTCTCCAAACGTTTGCTCTACCATCCAAGTTGGTGTATATAAGGCTTTAGAAACCATTGTACTCAACTTGTATTGTAAACGATCCTTAACAATCTCCTTTTCTTGGTGTGCCCAATATCTTCTTAAATCAGGCGTCATAGTGCCTCCTTCAATTTGCTGCTTGATTTGATTTAATTGATTGACATCTACTTGACCCGTTTGAGGGTTCATAAATCTAGTAGCAATGACAGGACTTGGATTTGCGCCAAATTGTAAATCCATCAACTCTTTTTTGCTTACGCTTAAGCCTAAATCTTCTGCTTGGTCGCTAACAATCGCTTCCTCCACAAAATAATTCCAAAGCGCACTTCTACGACCAAAAACGTCAGAAGAATTGCCATACACTAATTGCTCGGCATTTTGGAATTCATTCCAATCTACTGCTTTGCCATTAATACTTCCTATAGACATGCTTTGACCACCACCGCCTAATTTGGAGGAGCTCGTCATATCCATAATAATGAAGGCTGCTAATGCAAGTCCAATGACTACAATCATCAACCAACTGTTTTTTCTAATCTTTCCTATAAGTGCCATCTATATTCTTTTATTAAGTTTTAACTAAGTACTTTTTTAAGATCAGAGCATAGAGAAGCGAGAACAGAGATTGATTCGTTTTTAATCAACGAAATTTTATTGACCTTAAACGAAATATCTCTCTGTTCTCTATTCTCTACTCTCTATTCTTTTAAATCAAATAGAATCTCTCCATCTATTTACTGTAATTCAATAGAATAGATTGTTTTTTTGACCAAAAAATTTGGATTTTTAAAAGATTTGCAAAAATAAGGGCTTTGTATGTTAAAATCAATGAATTAACACTAGCAGATTAGTAGGTGTTAAATACAGGTAAGAAGGGCTGTTTTGCAGTTTAAAACAAGTGGAATTTAATGAGAAACGATGAATTAGAAATGATAAATTCGTGATGATTCTTGAATGTTGACTATTGTATTTACACGTAATTGTTTGGTACTTGTCAAGTATTCATCATTCATCGTTTTGCATTCATCATTAAAACCACCTAGATTAATTCTATACAAGCTCGATATAAATCCCCCCAATTTTCTCGATCCTTGGCTACCGTTTCTAAATATTCTAGCCAGATTTGTTTGTCCTGTACAGGGTCTTTTACAATAGCTCCAGTAATTCCTGCGGCGAGGTCTGATGCCTTCAAAACACCATCTCCGAAGTGGGTCGCTAAAGCTTGACCGCTATTAATGACAGAAATGGCTTCTGCGGTACTTAGCGTGCTGCTTGGTGATTTTAATTTCGTTCGATTGTCTTCTGTTTTTCCACTGCGGAGTTCTCGGAATATAGTCACGAGTCGCTTAATTTCTTCTATTGGAGCGGGTGTATCTGGCAATTCTAAGGATTTACCCAATTGTTGCACCCTATTTTTGACAATCGTTATTTCTTCCTCTATTTCTTTGGGTAAGGGTAATACTACGGTATTGAAACGCCTTCTCAATGCACTTGATAATTCATTGACCCCTTTATCTCGGTCATTTGCGGTGGCGATGATGTTAAATCCTCTAATTGCCTGTATTTCGGTGTTTAATTCTGGAACAGGTAAGAGTTTTTCGGATAGTAAGGTGATTAAGGTATCTTGTACATCAGAAGGAATTCTTGTTAGTTCTTCTACTCTGGCTATCTTGCCTGCTTTCATGGCTGTTAGCACTGGACTGGGAACGAGGGCCCCTTCGCTAGGCCCTTCTGCTATTAACTTGGCATAATTCCAACCATATCGGATCGCCTCTTCTCCTAATCCTGCTGTTCCTTGTACAAGTAAGGTAGAGTCACCAGAAATTGCGGCGGCTAAATGTTCCGATACCCAAGTCTTTGCGGTACCGGGTACGCCCATTAATAGTAATGCTCGGTCTGTTACTAAGGTGGCAACGGCTACTTCTATTAATCGACGATTGCCATAATATTTGGGTTCTATTTTTAAACCGCCCTTCAGCTTGCCGCCCATGATATAATTGACTACTGCCCAGGGCGATAGCTGCCAATTGGTTGGTTTTGGTCGATCATCTATTTTTTTTAACTGCTTTAGTTCTTTAGCATATTGCGTTTCCGCATGTGGACGAAGTTGTTCCATGTATTTTTTTTTAGAGTAGAGAATAGAGAGCAGAGAATAGAGACAGATTTCGTTTTTAGTCGATGAAATCCGTTTTTCTTTTAAATGGATTCTATCTCTGTTTTCTGCTCTATAAAAAACTTATTTTGCTAACTCTATCAATGCTGCTCTACGAAAGCTCAAGGTATTTAAAAATCGCTGAATATCCGACTCCCAGCCCGCCCAACCTCTCTGATCGACCAACCATAACTCACTCATTTTTGGGTGAAGGCTTGGGTCAATGGCATAAGCTGCCTGATTTTTTAATAAACTTCGATACTCCATGCCACTATAAGAAAAACTTGGATTTCTCCGAATCCAATCTTGTAATAGTTGCATGACGATCAAACTGACAGGCTTACTCCATTTTTGTTGATCTATTTGTAATAGCAACATCAGAGGCGCATGTTCGTCAGGCATCACTTTAGTCGCTTGTAATCTTTTATACACCAATTCATTAAATAGATCATTAGGGAAAGCCTCAAAAATAGGTTTCATTTCTAAGGCTTGCCAATTTTCTTGTAAATAACCCGAATACCAAAAATTAATCATTGCTTCTATCCATTCCTTAGATTGATGTAAGGCGATGGCATTGATAATCGCATTGACCAAAAATAGGGAACGATCACTATTGGCAAATAATTTTATTATTTGTGAAGGATTGGTATTAAAATGTTTTTCCCAAAAAGAGGGATTTACAATCTCCATCATTTGTGCCAACATATTGACCTCTGCTTTGGAGGAAGCCCCCTTCTTTTTAGGATCAATACCGTCTCTTATCAATGCTTTGTTATCGGCTTCTGGTAGTGACAAAATGATGGTCTCTTCTTTTTTTACAAAAGTGACGAGCGTTGCTAACTCTGCTTGTATACGTTGGTGTAATTGACTTTCTGGTAATTGTATTAATAAATCTTTTGCTATTGTTCGAATTTCTTTTCTTTTATAATTTAAACAGTCTTCTAAGAAAGCTTCGTCTTTCATAGATAAGCCAATAGCTAATGTTTTTAAGAGCGGGGCTTTTTCTTGGACGCTATCTGTTTTCCAAGTAGATTGTAGAAGGGCTAATCCTTCTGTAGGATTTGTTTGCCTATTCTTTTTCAACAGAGATAATCGAAGTTCTTTTGAACCTGTGTGCCACGCTTCTATGGGGTAGTCGGAACGAAGCTTACTCCATGCTGGATTTAGTGGGAGTAGCCATTTACCTCTTTCTCCAATGCTATTTTCTAATTGATTCCAAAGTGATTCGTCCTTTAATGATTTCTCAAAAAGAGGGGGTAATAATTCGGGAGGAATACATTTTTTATTTACTAACATTCCTTCAATAAATTCGGGAATTAACTTTGGATATTTTTCTAATATCGTGGCTAACTGTTGTCTAGATTTATTAGAACAGGCTTGCTGATTTATTTCTTTACTAGAAGGTAATAAGGAGCCTTCCCATTTTTTGGGCTGCCAGCCTGCCTTTTGCAAGGGCGCATAATAAGCAACTGCTTCTAGAATTGTTTTTGTGATTTCTTGATCTGTATTTATACCTTTCTTGGTCAATGCTGTTTGCATTTCTGCGGTCAGGGTACTTCGTTCGGTCCCTAGTAAGGCTATTTTTACTAGTTGTTTCCAGATCATTTTACAAATGTAAGGAATGTTTTGTTTAACCACATAGTTACATAGGTCACAGAGGAAAGACACACTATGGGTCCTTTATATATGTACTTAGTAATTCTGTACAATGTCACTCGATGCCATACGATCATCATATTGCATCGAGGTTACAAACCTCGACGATCCTACCGTCAAGTGAAATATCGCTCTTTTTGCCTCTAGGCAAAAGCTAGCTCGGTCTATCAAATAAAGACTACTTTGTAAACTTTTAAACAGAAACAAATCCTTTTCTTTTATTGTGGCTAGTAAATATGCCTTATCATTGTGATTGTTAGGTAGTTAGATAGGGGTAGGTCTTTCTTTTTATTGTCTACTACTTGACAGTTCTATTTTACTAGTACCTTTTCAAAAACAAGCCAGATGCCGAGCAGACTAATAATGCTGTTACACCTCACATGGTGTAAAATAGGTAGATTGTATCATTGTCTAAAGACATTCACAATCAAGCAATCAAACAATCAAATAGTCAACTATAATTTTATTTATAAACTTCATTCATATTACGGATTTTGCAATTTTTTAATTACAAAGAAAAGGTCATTCCTTAAACCGATTTACACAACATTAGAGAAAGGTTGGCGAGGCTGCACGGGTCTCGTGAACCTATCTTTTGGAATGGCTTTCCTTTTTCTTCCTTTGACCCTTTCTGCTCAAAATGCTTGTCCTGCTTGTGAGGTAGCAGTACCAGACTCTTTGCAAGTCGATACCTTTTTTTTACAAGATTTACCCGACGGTTCTTTTCAAATGCCCTATGAGGCCAATCTATCTTTTCGATTACCAGTAAATACAACAGAGGTCTTATATTTAGACCCTACATTACCACCCAATATTGGTATCAATAGTATTAAAATATCTTCGATCAGTAATCTACCTGCTGGTTTAGTTTGGGAGCCTAATCAATCAAATTATGATTTGCCAGAGGAACGAAATGGCTGTGTACGAATTTGCGGTACGCCCTTACAATTTGGGTTGTTTGAGGTGGATATTACCGTTACTGCACAAGTCTCTATTTTATCGAGAGATGCCACCTTTAATCGGATGTTATATATTGCGCCGCCGAGTAGTGATAACCAAGGTTTTTCTATGACCAATAATATTGGATGTGGCAGTACGGAAGTGGCTTTTGAAAATAATAATCCAAGTGAAGGGCGAACAGGATTTAGCTATCGTTGGGATTTTGGAAATGGTGATACGAGTACTGCTGAAACACCAGTAGCGCAGGTCTACGATCAACCAGGTGTTTACCCTGTCAACTACCAAGTAATTATAGATACGATAGGGGCAACCTTGACGGATATTACGATTGTAGAAGCAGGTTGTAGCGATATTTTAGGGAGGGCAGATTTTTATATTCGCTTGTTTGATGAACTGGATACTTTAGTATTAGAAACCGCCTTGCCAGATAATACGAACCCCCCAATTAGCCTACCTTTGAATTTTCGATTAGCGTCTAGTTTGTATCGTTTAGAAATATGGGATGATGATAGTGGATTAGGTTTTGCAGATGATTTATGCGGAACCGTACAGTTTGAATCCACTACTAGAGATACGCTTGAAGATGGAGAACTAATGGTCAATTTATCTATCGTGCATACGCCAGATACGGTCCAGGTAGTAGATTCGGTAATCGTCCATGAATTACCCGTTATTCCAACGATACAATTGGAGCGTACTAATTTTTGCGATGGCGACTCTATGTTACTGACTGCCTCTTATACGGAAAACGTAGCTTGGTTTTTTGAAGGCTTACCAATTGTAGCTGCTAGACAAACTTCTTTTTGGGCAACTACTGCTGGAGAATATCATGTCAGTTATACGAGTCCAGATGGCTGTGTTATTTTTTCAGAACCTATTTTTTTAGAAACAATAGAAGTGCCGGGAGCGCCTGTTTTTACGAATAATGAAAATGTGCTGAGTCTTTTTAATTCTGCTATTTTGGAAAACGATTTTACTTTGCAATGGTATCAAGAAAATAATTTATTGGAAGAAACAGGTATGGAAATTTGTGTATCAGAAAATGGCTTATATGGTTTGGAGTTGATAGATGAATCGACTGGTTGTCGTACTTTATTTGAGACTAGTATTGTGGTGGATGCAGCTATTGATTGTACTTCTGCTACTAATGATTTGCGGAACTATATTAACCAAATTATGCTTGCTCCAAATCCTACTTCGGGTGCTTTGAAAATTGATATGGATTTGACTAGTCCAATTGAAGAGGTTAGATTGAGTGTTGCTAATGTGCTTGGGCAATCTGTTTATCAAAACGCTTTTGATCGTTTGGAAGGATCGCTTACTTTTCAAATAGATATATCAGAGGAAGGGGCTGGGATGTATTGGGTGATTTTGGAAAGTCGAGAAGGGCTTAGTAGTTGGAAGGTTTTGAAAAGATAGGTAGGTGGCATGTACGTTTACTAAACCTCAAAGGTTTAATAAACGTGTGCTTACTTAACGAAGAATAGTAACCATTCCTCTCAATACTACTCCTTCACTCAAATCCAATCGAAGGATATAATAATAAGTACCTTCTGGTAATTTGTCTCCTCGATTATTTATGCCATTCCAATCATTATTATAAGGCATTGCTTGGTAGATAATATCTCCCCAACGATTAAAAATAATTAGTTCATTATCGGGGTACGCTTCAGGAGTTTCTAAATGCCAGAAGAATAAGAATTCATTTAAGGCATCTCCATTTGGCGTAATGGCATTAGGGATGATTGGGGCATCAATAGTATCAATTTCTTCTTCAATTTCACCATCTTCAAACTCACCATCTTCGTCTTCATTTTCGTCAACATTATTTTCTTCTTCAAACTCACCATCTTCATCTTCATCTTTATCTTCATTTTCGTCAACATTATCAACATTATTTTCTTCTTCTTCTTCTTCTTCTTCTTCTTCTTGAGATAGCTTTCCTAGACAGGTACAATCTGTTTGAATACGATCATCCATAGTTTCTAGATCATCATCATCGCAAGGGGCAGATTCTTGATTTTCTGAAAGACAGAAAGTCGCAAAATCTCCTTCCCAAGGTAACTGCGGGTTATTAGAAAAATCGGAATCAATGTCGCAATGGTTTAGTAAAGATGCTGGGTAACAACCTGATAATTGATTATTAGAAAAATTGAGTGACACCAGATTTTGGAGTGTGCCTATACCTTCTGGGATGCTATTTGTTAAGGTGTTATTTTCTGCATTTAATATTTTTAAATTTTGAAGTAAACCCATATCTGGTGGAATAGAATCACTCAAAGAATTATTATTCAACCACAGAAATTCTAATTGATTCAAGTTCCCAAGTGCTGGAGGAATAGGGCCTGATAATTGATTGTTACTTATATCTAATGCGATTAGATTTAGTAAATATCCTATTGTAGAAGGAAATTGATTGGTGAGTAAATTATTGTTTAGATATAAGGAAGTTAGGTCTTTTAAATCACCAATTGATAGTGGCAAGGTACCTTGTAAATTATTCCCTGTACTCGTGGCTTCTGGATTGTTATTGCAATCCGCTATTCCATCTAAATCCAAACAAGTCACACAACCATCTTCATTGATTTCTACACCAAACCATTGAGCTATTGGCTGTGTTAAATCCCAAGTAGTTGTCCATTGAGGACCATTCGTTGCATTATATAAATCGACCAAAGCTAAAGAATCTCTAGCCTTACAAATAGGTTGACAATCACATAGTAAGTTGGTTAAAAATTGAATAGTGGGATCATTTTGTTGCTCACTCGTGGACTGACCAAAGTTTACATAATTACCATTAGGTAGGCTTATCCATTCTGTATCTAAAGTAGGAAAATCACAATTACTAGGATTTGCTTTTACACCCGTTTGCACACAAGGACACCGAAGTAAAGTTTGATTTTGAGTTCTACCACTTGTACTAGTCCATGCCGTACCTGGATCGCAGCCTATGTTGCCAAATAGATCTACTAGGATATTATTCTTTTCTAAACTCAAAGCATCATTGCCATCATAATCGCCATCAAAGGTAGCATCTGCAACATTAAGTAGTATTTGGTCGGCAGAGCTTTTGCAAATCGTATAAATACTTTTTGGCGCAAGATTACCCATTAAACTTTTTAAAAGTTGTCCATTCTGACTACCGTTTGTAAATACTTTAATTTCATATTCAGATAGATCAACCGCTATATCTAGTGGGTTATAAATTTCTAAACATTTATTATCTCCGTCCCCTTCTACATATTCTGAAAATAAAAGATCTGGTGTATTTAAAACAGATTCCTTGACCGTGCCTTTACAAGAACAATCAAATTGAATAAGATCATTTTCTGTGTTTGGATTATTATCATCACAGATAGAACCAGTTCGTTCATTAAGCTGCTCGCAGTTAGCGATTGTTATTTGAAATTCTCTTTGAGTGGTACTTAACAAAACGCCATTTCTATATTCTGATACACTAATACCTGCTACATAGTGTCCTTGAATAGTAGGTGTTCCAGAAATGATTCCTGTGGATGAATCGATTTGTAGATTATTACCAAAAGGACGTGTTCCATCAACATTACCGCCAACAAAAGAAACTTGATTATAGGGTGGTGGACAAGGGGGAGAGGGCGTGATACCAGAACAAGTTATTCTACCGTCTCCGCTTAAATCTAATCCTCCACCAAGAAGCGGGGCCGTGAAAACATATACCAAAGAATCTCCTTCCTTATCATTGGCCGTATGTTCAAAAGAGAAAGATTGATTGGTACAAACAATGGCTGGTGGAAATTTGTTAAACTGAGGACTCGTATTGCAAGCTATTTGTGCATCTGGCGTAATTTCAACGGTATAAGTATTACCCGTTTCGTTTGGAGAAATGATATTTGTAATCGTCTCATTTCTGCAACATCTTTGATAGACAACGTGGTAGCTATTATTGACTTGGGGTAAGAAAAAATCATAGTCGCTCAAGCGGAATTTATAAACGCCTTGCTCTATACAAACTTGAGGTAGCAGACAGGTAGCATCGGGCTGATTTTCTAAAGTGACAGCACCCAATGGTGCCGTAAAAACTAAACCTTGACTGCCTTGTCGTAATAGATTACAATCTATGGTAGCCCCACATTGATAAATGGCAATACTAGCCTCTGGGTCGAAGTTGCCTCCGCCACCTAAGCAGTCTCTATATACTAATAATTGGATTTCGTAGTCGCCATTACCGAGGCAGGTATAGGTCATTTCTCCGCCAACAAGATGTCTAGCTAAAATAGAGTGGGGGAGGAGTGCAGAAAATAAAAAGGTAATAGCTATGATTAGATAGCCTTGTAATTGGCGCATTGTTTATGAAGTTGATACAAGTATGCCAAATCTAGGAAAGGTGAGAGAATTTTGCAAATAGTATTGCTGATTAAATTGCATTTTGGTATTAGTCAGACAAAAAGAGAGAACATAGAGACACAGAAATAAATAGGTTCAAAGTGTTTGATACCTATGAATGTTCTGTGTCTATGTGTCTCCGTGTTCTATCTTTATGCTCTTTAAATCTCTGTAGTTCTTAATTACATCGTTCGATTAATAGTTCATCTACACAACCAGTAGCTACTTCCACTACGGTTAAAATTTCACTATCTTTTCCCGTCATATCTACTTGCACTAAAGTCCCTGTTGGCGTCTGCGTCATATTTGGAGAAAGACCAATTTCCATTGTTGTGGATTGCTGTGTTATCGTTAAGGTATGATAGATATTTGCTGTATTCCCTCCAATAATAGAGGACATAGTTGGTGCTAAAATCCAGTTACCTGTTGGATCAATACTTTGCATCCAAGTAACTAATTCTTCTACGGAATTAAATAGACCAGAATAATAAGTGTCGTTGATCTGCCAGCTTTTTATTTTATAATTATCTGTTTGATTAGGTAGTATATTGTATGGATAAGCAATCAGCATTTCAAAGTCACAACCGTGTACAACAGATGGTACATTACCACCGACACTAATTGTATAGTTTGATAAATCTTCTTCTGAAAAATCCAAACACACATCTACTAAATTATCATTCGGATCAATACACATTTTTTCTTCAGGTATTAAATCTTCGATACAAGGTGGAGGCGTTGAGTCACATGGTTTATTAGGATCGACTGTAACGACCACTTCTTCTGTTGCAAAGCAATCATTTTCATCCCAACCAGTAACCGTATAAGTGGTAGTAACAGAAGGGCTAGCAATAGGAATTGCAGAGAATGGATTGTCTAATCCTGTTGCAGGTGTCCATTCCCATCTGATACCTCCGTTGACAACTAACTGTGTTTGTCCTGTAGGACAAATAATTTTATCTTGACAAGCTAGTACAACTGGTCCATCTGTACAATTATTAATTGTATTTCCTGTTCCTTCAGCATCCCCTTCTTCATCTAATTCACAACCTGTGTCTATTTGTATAAAAATACAATCCGAGCCAGAACAGCCATTGGCATCTGTTACTGTTACACAATAAGTAGCTGCTTCAGAAATGGTTACTGTTGGATTTGCAACTGTTGTATTACTTAAGCCCTCGATAGGACTCCATAAGTAAGTACTTCCACCACTTCCTCCACTTGCACTTAATGACGTTGTTTCGTCTGGACAAATCGTCATATCATCGCCTGCATTGACGGTCAAACTTGCAGCTATAGAAACTACTACTTGATCTGATGAACTACAACCGTTGGCATTAGAAACCACAACTGTATAAGTCGTCGTGGCACTAGGATTAGCGATGGGGTTGGCAATAGAAGCATTGCTAAGACCAGTCGCAGGACTCCATTGATAAGTACTTCCTCCACTTGCATTTAAGGGAGTACTTGAACCTGCACAAATAGTCGCATCAACTCCAGCATTAGCAATAGGATTTTCAGAAACATTAATGGTTATTTCATCGGTAGCAGTACAACCATCTGCATTTGTGACGGTCACTGTATAGGTAGTTGTTGTTGATGGATTTGCGGATGGATTTGCAATATTGGTCGCACTTAAACCAAGGGCAGGTGCCCAACTATAAGAAACGCCGCCAGCAACATTTAGCTGTATAGAACCACCTACACAAATATTTTGATCTGGATAGTTCGTAATACTAAAGGGATTGGTAACACAAGGATCTGTATTACATTCAGGATGCTCTAATTCAATAGTGCCATAAGACTCAAAACATAAGCCCAAAAAATCTCTTAATTCTAATCTATAAGTTACCCCTGCTTCTAAGTTGCCAATCGTTGAGCTATTTACCCATATCCGTCCACCGTCTATACTATACTGCAAGGGATTTCCAAATTCGTGTACGGCATCAATAGTAATTGACCCATCTGATTTATCACATTCAGAAGGGTTAATAAAGGAAACATCATTTATAGTAATGCAAGGGCTTTGTGCTTGCATTGAAATAGAAAAAAATGAAATGATTAGAAAATTTAAAATTAAGTTAATTCGAACTGCATTTTTCATAGGACTAGAATAGGTTGTTATCAACGAAAGGATAATTGTTTTGTGTGTTTATGTTATTAACAGTTTGGATTAGGTATTAATAAAAAATTAAATTTTACAAGCAATTGTATTTTGTATTGGAACCAGTATTTTTTTTCTCTACCGTACACTTTTAGGTTCTTTGGCAAATACTGTAAAAAACTATAGGATCGTCGAGGTTACAAACCTCGACGATCTGTTCCAAAACAGTATTTCTTATAAAAATTAAAAAGTGTACGGTAGAGAATATTGAAGTAATAAAGAACCTCAAAGCGGAATGTTTTGAGGTTCTTTTTTTGTGCTCTATCCACAACCTTTATGCCGATCCATTGTTTCTTTCTAAAATGTAAGTTTAGAGTTTATGCAACTACTAGAATACCTACAAAATCAAAATATTTTCTTTTGGCTATTCATGATTTGGAGTTTTCCACTAAGTTATTATCGGAGTAAATTTCGTAAGATTATATACCAAACAGAAGACTGGCGTATTAATATTAAGCCGCTTTTTAAAAAAGAAGCTACCGGCTTATTTGGAAATTTATATCCAGAAGATGGAAGCTATTTGAAGATGCGTAATTTTTATCGCTTTTATTTAGTGGGGTATTTTTTGCTGTATTTTTTGTGGTAGTATTTAGGTCATCTGGGTTTCTGGGAAAGATGACAGCCATTTTTAAAATTTCTGCCATCTATTACCACTTCCTCAACCTCCTTCATTGCTTTTTCTTCTCCCTGCGCTTCCATCTCTCTTATCCCCTTCCGCAAATAAATAAAACAAATAGAGGCAGCCAATACATCTGCAATAGGAAAAGATATCCAAATACCATTCAAACCAAAAATGGGTGGTAGAAAAATTAATAAAGGAATCAAACAAAAACCTTGTTTGGTAAGGGTCAAGAATAGGGCAGGGATAGCCTTCCCAATCGCTTGAAAATAAGCGGAGCCAATTAATTGTAATAAGATCAATGGAGTGGCTAAAAAGCTAATCCGTAAGGCAGGGGCTGCTTGCTGGATTAGGTCTTGTTCGTTGGTAAATATCCGAGCTATTTGAGGGGCGAATAGCAAGATACAAGCAAACAAACCGACTGCGATGATGGTACCACTTTTGATGGATAATTTAATCGTTTCCTTTACTCGATCCCAATTCTTAGCCCCATAATTATAGCCTGCAATGGGTAAGAAACCTTGGGTGATTCCAATAACAGGGAAATTAGCAAACATCATGATTCGTTGGATGATACCATAGATCGAAATAGCTAATGCTCCGCCATAACTAAATAAAGTATTATTTAAAACGATAGCCAATACACTAATAATTCCTTGTCTAGCTAATGTCACTCCACCTAGGGAGAAAATTTCTTTTACAATAGAACCATTTAATGATAAGTTTTGAGTTTTTATTTTTAAAGTAGACTTGCCAAAAACAAAATACCAAATAGTGAACAATCCAGAACTAATATAGCCGAAGGTAGTTGCCCAAGCTGCACCTGCAATACCCATTTTAAAATAAACGATTAAAATAGGATCTAGAATTAAATTGACTAGGGCAGGAACTAACATGGTAATCATGGCAATTTTTGGCTGACCTTCAGCTCGAATTACGGTATTGCACATCATCGCCCATGCTAAGAATGGAACGGCAGGTAAGATAATTGTGAAGTATTCTCTGGCAACAGGTAGAATATCTCCTTTCCCTCCAAATAGCTGTAAAATAGCATCTTGATACCACCAACCACCAATCATTGCCAGCGTGCAGAATATAAAAATTAGACTTACTTGGTTGCCAAATACCTTAAAAGCTTTTGAGGTATCTGACTCTCCTAATGCTCTGGAGATTATGGATGAACCACCAATACCAATAGACATACCAATGCTTCCTATCAAGAAAGTAATTGGCATGATAACCGTTATTGCTGCAATGGCAATAGACCCTACATACTGCCCCACAAATATAGTATCAATGATACCATATATAGACATGACCAGAATCCCGATGGAGGCGGGAATGGCTTGCTCTTTCAATAAAGAGCTAATTGGTGCAGTACCTAATTTTTCTGTTCTTGTCATATATTTTTTGTCAGAACGCTGTGCTGTCAGTTCCGGTGGAAACGATCAGACATCTGACCTCTATTTAGAAGGGTCTGCACTAAAATTCACATCCCCCATCTTTACAGCAGTAACATTAAAATTCACGACTGGTTCTAAATTATTTACTGTAAATTCATTAAATAAAAAACCTTCTGGTGCTACAAATCCCCAAGATGGTGCTAAAGGAAACTCCGTATTTATCCCTAAAATGACCTTCCTGATCTCTACCAAATCGAATGTAGAGACGCTATTGGATAAATTAATATCCGCAGCAAGACTTTTGAAAACACTATCAAACAGTACAGCACCTAATATGTGTTGGCGCACTTGTACCAAATCGAATGTACTAACTCCATTAGTAGTACTTGTTTCTTTTGAAAACCGAATTAAATATTCTCTTGTTCTAGGTAGAGAAAGTTCAAATTCCCCATTTATATCTGTCACTACTTTGATAGTAGTGTCTGTACTTATAAAATCTATTTCTGCTAAATTAATGCCATCTCCTGTTGGAGTACTTACCGTACCCGATATCAATGCGATAGATTGATCGAATGGATCATACCCCTCTAATGTGGTAATGGCTTGATTGGTTGGATTGAGCCAGTCTTTTAATCTAGAATCGGCAGTACTCCCATCATAAGATTCGGCTAGACTACCATAGAATAAGCGATTTACGCGGCAATTGATAGTATCAATATTGCCTCCATGAAGTTGCCCATAGACTAATCCATCATCTCCAAATAAACCAGATCCTGAGCCGCCTTGTTCAGAATAACCTTGGTCATATTCTACTCTGTAATGGGTATTGGGAGACGAAGTGTATTCCGACCAACTGATAGTAGGGGCGTGTAAGGTAGTTGTATTTCTAATATCAACGGTGATTTTTTTAATATCTCCTTTGGGATGGGAAATCATTTTGCAATTTTGAGGCAACTGATTTTTGGTAGCATTCCACCCACAGTAATAAGGGAAGAAAGAAGAGGGGACTTGCTCAGAAAGTTTTAATAATAAAAAGTCGGTGTCTTGCTTGCCTGCTAATTTTTCACAACCCACTACTGTATTTCGTTGTGGTTCATTAGCAGGATTATTACAATCTGTACTTTCATAACCGAAATCAAACTGCCACATATCATATAAGGGCGTAAAATCTGGCAGTAGACAATGGTATGCAGATAATATATATGGGGTTTCATCTTGGGCAGTAGTGTTCATTAAAGTACCACTACAAAAACCTTCAAAGAACTCTCCATCATTTTCTAGCATCATTACAATTCTAGTAGTAGCTCTCTTTTGTGTTTGTACAGAGTTGCCTTCCTCGCAATTGATATTGATATGGCAGGGTGCAGCTGCACCAAAACCTAAGTCATCATTTATTTTCTGACTAGAATAATTTTTTGGTTTCTGTAAGATGGATTGAATACTTATTTTAGCTTGATCTTCGACTTGAAAAGGTTGAAAATATTCTAAATAGACTACGTCAGAATTAATAGCCCCTGTACTGAAACGTCCACTTTCCTTATTATTCTCACTAGTGAATGCTCCCATTATTTGAGATTCATCTTCCGCATAAATATAAAACTTGCCCCCATTAGGTAGCCAAAAATCATCATATAAGAAAGTCAAAGCCTCTGCGCCTTTTACTACTATTCGTAATCTCCAAAGCCGATCTCCATTGGCTAATAACACCCAATCGCCATCCGTTTGCATATTGATTGGTGTCTTTTGACCAATTGCATTGATTTGAAAATCAGGATATTGTGCTTGCTTTTTTTTATATTTCGAAAACGTATATAGAGGGAGTTTAATAGTAGGAACCTGTAAATCTGTATAAGATTCCAGAAATGCTTCGGTCAGCCCAATAGGCGTTCCAGATTGTCTAATTTGTCCAATTAAAAGAAGCGGAAGGAAAAAAAAAGCTAGTGAAGTAAATGTTCTATGCGTCATTAGTAAAAGGTGTTTCAATCTAAGTATTTGTTGCGTATGGGCTTGGTATAAGGGGATATATAAATATACGATTGTAATAAGCAAATGTTCATGCTGAAAATAACCAGGCTACTAGATATGGGATTAGAATGGAGAGTAGAAACTGAATCCGTTTACAAACAACGAAATCAATCTCTATTCTCTGTTCTCGTTTCTCTGTTCTCTGTTCTCGCTTCTCTGTTCTCAATGTTAATAAAGCCCATTCACTTCGTCCTCCTTCAAATAATCCTCTAATGCTTGGACAGGTGCCTCAATTTTTGCATGATCCTTAATGACCTCTGCTAAAGTAGGTACTTTGGATCGAATGTCAGGATCAATATTTGTCCATAGTTTAGATCTTATCATACATTTAGAACAGTGCATAAATACCTCCTCTACGCTTACAATTAATACCAATTGGGGCAACTTATCTTTATAGGCTAATTGTTCTCTAATCGCTAGATCCGTAACAATTTGAGCCTTACCATTGACTCTCAATGTTTCCTTGATTCCAGGAATCATAAATAATAAACCAACACCTGGCTGTGTTAATATATTCACAAAAGTATCTGCTCGTTTATTCCCTAATCGTTCAGGAATCGCTAAGGTTTTTTCGTCAAGTACTTTTACAAATCCAGCTGGATCTCCCTTTGGCGAGACATCTACGTGACCATTCGCATTGGCAGAGGCGATGGTTAAAAATGGCGAATTGGCAATAAATTTTTGGCAATGCTCATCAAGTAGGTGTATTGTTTTGTTTTTTGCGCCTTCACTAGGTGTTCCTAGTATGGCTCGTAGTTGTGCTTCGGAGGTGATGACTTCTTTGAAGGTTTGATTCATTGGAAAGTGTTTTTGAAAATAAAGATAGATAACAAAAAAAGCTACTGACTTTTTACAGTACAGTAGCTTTTTTTATTTTTTAGAGAAGGACTTTAGTAACAACAAAACAATAACTTCCGCATCTGCCTCTATTCTTTTCCAGTTTGAGAAACTTAAAAAATAAGTCCGTAGCCCTGCTATGCACTGATTTTTTAAATTCCTCAAACAGAAAAATAATTAGAGTCAACTTGCGGATTTTATTATTTCGTTGTTACTTAGCTTATTTCTTTTTTCCTTTCTTCCCACGTTTGGCCGCTGCCTCTTTCTCCGCCAGCACTTTTTGTTGTTCTTTCATAGCTGCTTCAAGGCGTGACCCAAAGCCGCTCTTTTTCTTAGGCTTTTTCTGGTAGGCGACGAGT
>CAKZUM010000396.1 GCA_937921525.1 uncultured Saprospiraceae bacterium | reverse complement strand
GGAAGTTGTGTACTAAATTCTACAAGCTCTTTGTCTAAGAATGGTACTCTAACCTCAACACCTACCGTAACACTTAATTTATCTTTATAATTTAAGTTGTGATCAGTCAAAAAGTATTTCATTTCCTAATAAAGCATTTGGTTAAGAATTGCCTTTTCATTTAGAATTGCGATAAGTGCATTGAGGAGAATTTCTTTAGGCTCGTAAACGGCTATAATTTTATTTATATTCTCATAAAATAAATATTTTCAATTTTTATCTTTTGAGAACATAGATTGATTTCCATTCTCAGATAAATCTTGAATCGATAGACGCTTATTTCCTAATGAGACATGTCCATCTGTAAAAACACCTGAAGCATCTGGTCCTCTATGGCTAATTTTATCGTTATTAGCTTTTATGAACTTATCGAACTCTTATCTAGAATACCAACTATTTCCCATATTTTGAATTAAGTATTTAGTGGTATCACTTTAATGGTTCGAGGTAAACAGTTAAGCAAACGCTCTTTTCTGCATCAATAGAGGTAAAGGAGTCATCTGCTGTTTTTTAGTTATTTTATCCAAAATATAGGCATAGGGATTTACCCCCAACTTCTTGCAAGTTTGGATAATGGTAAAGAAAACATCCTTAGCTAAGGAGCCTCTTTGATTCCTAGTTTGGAAAGAAATATCTCTATACTGAACCTCTTTTCTAGCGGCTAATTCCGCATCATTGTTGTGAAGGGGTACATAAGGGTGTTTGAGAACGACTAATAACTCCTGTTTTTTTGCTTTGGTCTTCGCAATTCGTTGGTCAAGTAAATCAAAGCCTGTTTTTCGAGAGAATAGATAGTCAAAGTCTTTGTCTAGTTTTCTAGCCTCCTCGTAGCTAGGAGTTTTTTTATAAGCTTTTAGCTTGTGGTAAAAATGCCAAAAGTCTTTTAAGAAATCAGCTAGTAATTCTTGGTGGTGTTTTATTTTAGGATTTATCTTTTTGAAATGCCTGCCAATATGAATCCAACATAAAGCAATTAATACAGCTAATAATTTATACTGTGGGGCATCATCACATACCAAAACGGTTAACCAATCTCCTGATTGATAATGAGCTAAATAAGCACCCTCTAATAATTTATCTTTTTGACGAAGGTAGTCCGCTTCGGGTAATATATGTTGTAAGTTATTGATAAAGCTGGACTGACTCAACGAATTTTGACTAAGCAGACCACCCAATAACTGAGTAACTTTTTTAGGAATTTTTAAATAATGATAAATCTCTAAAGTCTCTTTATTAAGTAAATAGGCACGAGGTTGCTCGCTACGTAGCAAATCTAGTACTGTTTGTCGGTCTTTATGCCGTCTAGTAAAATAGGCGGTATAATACTCGTTACCAAATACATGGCTATTATAATTAACTCCATTGACTCTAGCACCCGTTGTATCTGTTTGATTAAATAAGCCTATTTCTACTCCCATACGATGTATCTCCTTATATTCAGGCTCTAATTCTTTCCCTTTTCCCAATACTATATTCGATACAGTCCCATTACATATATCTACTCCATGCATCCGTAAAAAATCCCCTGTCTTTTCTATACTCATACCAAAGCAAGTGCGGAGCATTACTAAATGCCCCATTAACGTTCTTGTATAATCACAGCCTTGCTCATAATCTTGTGGCAATGCAGCTGTGTAGGTTTTATTCTCTTTTGCACTATAATAGATTTCCCGTTTAACTGCTATTAGTTTTGAGACTATTTCTAAGCTTTGGTAATGACTTGTCGCATAGCCTTTAAATACTATATCGGTGGGAAGTTCCTCTTTATTTTCTATGGCAACTATGTCCTCTTTATCTATCTTGCGACTACTATCAAATTTAATCTGTTTCTTCTTTCTTGGCTTCTCTTCTTTTCGCTCTTCCTCCGAAGAATGATTCTTTGTCCCTTCTTTTTCTATTTTTAAATCTGTTTGTTCTTTGGTTTCTTTGTCTTTGGTTTCTTTTTGCTTCTCTGTATTACCTGGGATGTTCGGTTTTCCTTGTTCTCCTTTAAGTCGATTTACTTCATCTTTCAACAATTGGATTTCTTGCTGATGTGTACTTAATATTTGTAATAATAATTCTACCGTACTCAATAATAGAGCCTGTTCAGATTTATTCATCTGTCCTGGGACTAAATCCTTTATTTTTGATATGACGGTATTTATGTTCAACTATTTTTGTGGTTCGAAAGGAGCTTGTGGCTTTGCCACCATATGCCTAAGTGTTCAAAAAAAAACTCTTATTTCTATCCTTATTCCACCAAATTCTTCAACATCCGAATAGCCTCCCCACCTCTTATGGCATGATCCGCTTCCGCAATACAATCATCCAAAGAAGCCGTAGGTTTGAAACATTGAATCGCATGCCCTGCATTGGCGCAGACCACCTGATGTTGTGCAGTAGTGCCATTACCTTCTAGAATAGAAACTAATATTTTAGCAGATTCAGGAATCGTTGATCCGCCATGTAATGCCGATTCATCCAAAGCTTGATAGCCCAAATCGGAAGGAGTGACCGTGCCATCAAATCGATTAGAGCGTACTTGAAAAGGGCCAGTTAGAGAAATTTCATCATAGCCATCTTCTGCGAAAATGACTTTATACTCAATGCCCATATCTTCAAAAACTGTTTTGAATAAAGGCAATAAATTTTCCGCATAAACACCCACCAATTGACGCTTCGGTCGAGAAGGATTTAATAAAGGACCTAGCATATTAAAAAAGGTCTTTACTTTCATGCCTCTTCTAATAGGTACTACATGCTTCATGGCAGGATGGAACAAAGGTGCGTGCATGTGGCAAAAATTAGCTCTGTCCAAATAGCCTCTTAACTCATCGGGATTGTTGGTCATTTTATACCCCAAATGCTCTAGCACATTAGATGAACCACAGATAGATGAAACCCCTACATTCCCATGTTTGGCTACTTTATATCCTGCCCCTGCAACTACCAAAGAAGAGGTCGTAGAAATATTAAACGTATCTTTTCCATCTCCACCTGTTCCGACAATGTCAATGGTATCCATATCGCTTAGATCAATATGTAGTGCCAGTTCGATCATCGCCTCTCTAAACCCCGCTAACTCCTCTCCCGTAATCGGACGCATCTGGAAGCATGTTAATAAAGCGGTTGTTTGAAATTCATTGACTTCTCCTTTACCTACGGCGCTCAAAATATCTTTTGCTGCTGCTTTAGATAAAGTCTCTTGTTGAAATAA
>CAKZUM010000395.1 GCA_937921525.1 uncultured Saprospiraceae bacterium | reverse complement strand
GGTACATAGGTCACATAGTATACATCCTACTATGTGACCTATGTACCTATGTGGTAAAATACAACCCTAGCTATGTGGTAAAATACAACCCTAGCTTTGTCAGCTTAGTTTTATCAAGCTACTCCATTCCTAAATTTGTGGAAAAACTAATATCAACTGTCTGGATAAACTTGTCAAATTATCTACCTAAAACAATATGTCGCATACCACGTTAGCCATTTGACGGCAGCTTTATATACAAAAGACCTAACTTTTTACAACTCCCCAGCAGCCATCAACAACTTAGCTTTAAAAAGAGCAGCTATCGTAATAGAATCCGTAATACGCCCATCCATAGCCATTTGCAAAGCCTCTTCAAAAGGTAATTTTTTAATAACTAATTCTTCCGTTTCTTCTGGTTCCGCAGCTTCTTCCGTCAAATCTTTAGCGATATAAACGATACCGTATTCATCCGTAACAGAGTTAGAAGTATGTATCTCCAATAAGGTGGACCAAGTTTTAGCGACCAAGCCAACTTCTTCTTTTAATTCTCTTTTTGCAGACTCCAATGGTGGTGTATTGATCGGTGATCCGCCTTCTGGTATTTCCCAAGAGTATTGCTCCAATGTATAGCGGTATTGTCCAACTAACCAAGTATTATTGTTTTCATCAAGGGGTAAAATTCCTACCGCCACATTATTAAATTGGACTACTCCGTAAATTCCTTTGCCACCAGCAGGATTTAATACCTCTCTGTGAGAGACGGCAATCCATGGATTTTTATAAGCTTCTGTTTTAGATAAAGTTGTCCAAGGATTCGTTTCTTTTGTATCTCTCCAAGAATTTGTATGATGAAAAAAGAATGCCCAACGATCGGCTTCTTCTTCAATAATTTTTACTGTGGGTTTACCTGCACCATGTCCTGCATCAATCGCCACCCTTATTAAAACGGGTTGTTCCCCTGAATGATATTTCTGTAGTTGTGCTGCAAATTTAAAAGAATGGGCTGGCACAACTCGATCATCATGGTCACCTGTCATAATCATAGTCGCAGGGTAGGCCGTACCTTCTTTCAGTTGATGTAGTGGAGAGTAGCCGTATAGATTTTTAAAATGTACTAAAGAAGCCTCTGCATTCCCATACTCAGGTATCCATCCTTTCCCGACCGTGAATTTATGATACCGCAACATATCTAAAACACCTACTGCTGGAAAAGCTACCGCAAATAAATCAGGTCGCTGTGTCATACAAGCACCCACTAATAGACCACCATTAGACCCGCCCGATATAGCTAATTTATTACTAGAAGTATATTGCTCTTCAATCAGAAAATTCGCAGCAGCGATAAAATCATCAAAGACATTTTGTTTGTTGAAAAGCATACCTCCCTCATGCCAAGCCTCCCCATATTCGCCTCCACCTCTCAAATTTGGCAAGGCGAATACACCTCCATTTTCTAATAAAATAAGTCTAGAGGCACTAAAGAATGGACTTAAACTAACATTAAAACCACCATACCCATATAAGTAACAAGGATGGTTGCCATTCTGTACTAATCCCTTTTTATGGACGATAAACATAGATACTTCTGTTCCATCTTTACTGGTATAGAATACTTGTTTCTCCTCATAATCTGCTGGATTAAACTGCAACTCCGATTCATGAAATAGGGTAGAGATACCTGTTTTTATATCATACTTAAAAATGGTATTCGGATAGACAAAAGAGGTAAACCCATAGAAAAGCGTATCATCTTCCTCCTTACCACTAAAGCCGCCTGCGCTGCCTACCCCTGGCAATTTGATCTCCGTTAATGCCGAGCCATCATAGTGTAGGCGATAAATTCTACTACTAGCTTTTTCAAGATAGTTGGCAAATAAATATCCCCCACCTGTTTGAACAGAAGCTAATAGATGATCTCCCTCAGGTATTATTTCTACCCAGTTTTCTGGAGCAGGATTATTAATAGGAATTTTGACCAGCCGATAGTTAGGGGCATCTATATTTGTCTTGACATAAAAGAATCCATCCTTGTGAAAAATCACATCGCTTTTATGAACGTAGCCTTCAAATAATTGTACATACTTCTCCGAGTCACCGCCCAAAGCTTGATAGTAAGTGGCATAGCCATCTGTACCCGGGGCAGCATAAACGATATGATATTTTTTATCTTCCGTAGTGCCGCCAAAATGGTACATATTAGCTTGCTCCCGATCTTCAAATACTAAGCGATCTTCAGACTGCTCGGTGCCTAATTGGTGGTAGTAAATAGAATGAAATTGGTTATTGCCTTTTAAGGCTTCCCCCTCCGCTGGCGCAGGATAACGACTATAGAAAAAGCCATCTTGATACCAACTTGCTCCTGAAAATTTTACCCATTTTAATACATCAGGCAAAGTCTTTTTCGTAGCAATTTCCATCACCTGCAATTCTTGCCAATCGGAACCACCTACTGACTTTGTTAAGGCAACATATCGATTATCTTTAGAGAATCCCGCCAAACCAATAGCAATCAAACCATCCGCTGATAGCGTATTCGGATTGATAAATTCCATCACCTCCCCATCCAATCCTTTTTGATAATAAATGACAGGCTGATTTTGCAAGCCATCATTTTTATAAAAAAAGTAATAGTCTCCTGCCTTGAATGGCGAAGAGAGTTTGGGATAGTTGAATAGCTGCTCATACCGTTCGGCAATTTCTTGTCGATAGGGAATGGCTTCTAGATGTGCAGTAGTAACTTTATTTTGTGCCTGCACCCATTCTTTTGTGTCCGTGGCATTATCATCTTCTAGCCATCTGTAGGGGTCGGGTACTTGAATGCCGTGATAGCTATCTACTTGTGGGACTGTTTTTGTTGTTGGGTATTTCATGTGTGATTAGAATTAATTTTGAATGGAGAATTGTGAATTGAAAATGCTTACATAATTCAACGTGTAATATTGATCGGATCACTTATAGTGGAATGTCGTCAACTTAAGGAACTAGATGTCTAAATACGCATAATTCAACGCGGATGACACGGATTTTATAGGTCGCCTGTATTAGACGTGTTCAGTAGGTCGAGAGCGTGATTTACCACAGTATAATAACTGTCAACATCACTCACGACCTACAAAATCCGTGTTATCCGTGTGGCTACGAAGTAGCTCCGCGTTGAATTATGCCACAGTTAGCTGCCTTACTTTTATTAAGTTGACGACATTCCACTTAGAGTGGTCGGATCAAGCTGTATCTCTCATCCGACCACTGTAAGTGATCGGATGAATAAATTAGCTACCCTAACTTTGTCTTACACGCTTAAATAAAATCTGTCTTTACTCTCGCTTCTCTACTCTAAA
>CAKZUM010000394.1 GCA_937921525.1 uncultured Saprospiraceae bacterium | reverse complement strand
GCAAAGATGGAGGAATATGCTCGTAAGTTAGCTTTTGCTTTAAAGATCAAAGGCTTAATCAATATTCAATTTGCTATAAAAGATGAACAGGTATTTGTTATCGAAGCTAATCCAAGAGCTTCCAGAACAACGCCTTTCATCGCAAAGGCTTATAAAATTCCTTATCTCAACATTGCGACTAAGGTGATGATGGGAACGCATAAATTAAAAGATTTCACCTTCAATAAGGACTTAGAAGGCTATGCAATCAAAGTGCCTGTTTTCTCTTTTAATAAATTCCCAAATGTGGATAAGTCTTTAGGCCCTGAAATGAAATCGACAGGAGAAGCGATCCATTTTATTAAGGATTTATCAGATCCTTACTTTAGAGAACTGGAACGAAATGCAGCGATGTATTTGACTAGGTAACACAGAATTTATTCTGTCCCCAGTACCACGGAATTTATTCCGTAACCTCCAGTACCACAGAATTCATTCTGTAAAAAAATAAATGCGTAGGGAAGTTTTTCCCTACGCATTTTGTGTTTAAGAATACTTTTGGTTTTAAAATCAGAAGGTAGACAACACAAGGCACAGCCCATATCCGTCAGGCTATCAGAAAAGGCTATTGAATGCCAGTTAGTTATGGGGCGGAGATAGATGGCAGAAATTTTAAAAATGGCTGTCATCTTTCCCGGAAACCCAGATGACAGCCACTTTACAAGTTTCTGCCATCAATAGTCCGTCTCTTAACCTGACGCGTATGGGCACAGCCTTGCGCCAGCGAGATGCTGACTATTTGTTAGTAGAATCTTTTATTTTTACAATAAAACTTCCATGCCTAAACACATTATCCTCTCCAACAAATCCTGGTTTATCAATTATTGTAGAATAAGAATGGTCTCTTTTATCCTTGCGATCATTTTACCCCTAGTTAGCGGCCTGCCTCTTGATTTTTTAGCGCCGACAATAGTCTCTATTTTCCTAGCCATAGGCATTTCGCTGTTACTCACCATTTTATTATTCGATTATCTACAAACCCCTTCCTTTATAGAGTTACTCCAACTAGACCAAGGCTTAGAATTACGCCTTTATATTCCAGATACTCGCTATCTAATCTATTTTAAAGAATCAAAGATTATGTCCTTACTTATTGAGAAAGGAGATCAGTTTATTTTTCAACAGTATAAAGGAATTTTTCCATTATTAGATCAATTCGATTTTATAATAAAAAGGAAAGATGGTACGATATTAAAAACGAATAAAATTAATGTGGGCTGGATGGATGAAGAGCAAAAATACAAGTTGAGATCAGTTATTGATCAGTATAATATTAGACGTTGATCTTACACAGGATACTCCACATAGTTCCGAGGCGTTTCATACAATCGGACTTGCACCTCATATTTCTTATCTAAGTGTTGGGTCAAAATTTTCCAGATGACATAACAAATATGTTCTGCGGTAGGATTTAGGTCTTTAAATTCTTCTGTATCGAGGTTGAGGTTTTTATGATCGAAGCGGTCTTCTATTTGCGCTTTGATGAGGTCTTTTAAAATTTTTAAATCAATTACATAGCCTGTTTCTGGGTCGACCTCCCCTACTACTTTTATCTCCATTTCGTAGTTATGTCCATGATAGTTGGGGTTATTGCATAGACCGAATACTTCTTTGTTTTTTTGATCGGACCAATTGGGATTGTGCAGGCGATGGGCGGCGTTGAAGTGTGCTTTTCTGTAGACGGCTACTTTCATGGACTGACTAAGATTATAGGATTGATGGATTTTAGGATGTTATATTCTGTAATTTTTGCTAAGTTCTTATATATATCTTAACAAAGCAATAGCTCTTCTTGTTTACGCAGAAATATAGCTTCGACTTAAAAAACAGAAAAAGCCTCTTCAATTCAAGTGAAGAGGCTTTTTCTGTTAGGGACTAGGAAAAAAATAATATGTATGCTCAAAAAAATCCTACTGCATCAACTGTATCTCCCCATCTTTTCCAATATGAATAGCTCTTAAACTTTCCGTCCGAGTATCCACGTCTAATGCACTATTTTCCAAACGTAAAACTCCTCTAGGACAAACCGCTGCACACACCCCACAGCCCACACAAGAAGCCCGTACAATATCCTGTCCACGCTGTGCATAATGGCGTACATCAATACCCATTTCACAATAAGTAGAGCAGTTACCACAAGAGATACATTGTCCGCCATTTGTAGTAATACGGAAGCGAGATTTAAAACGCTGCACCAAGCCCAAGTATGCCGCTAAAGGACAGCCAAATCTACACCAAGTTCTATTCCCCATTAATGGATAAAAACCAGTACCTATAATTCCTGCAAAAGCAGAACCTATTAAAAAGCCATACCAAGTACGAACCGTATCACTATTGAATATTAATACTTGATAAGTCCCCGTGAAGTAAGTGTACAAAGTCAGTAGCGTCATAACTACAGCAAAGGCCAAAACCGCATGAATAATCCATCTTTCATATTTCCATGCTCGTACACTTTTATCTGATAATTGTCTGTAAGGATCACCCATTGTTTCTGCTAAACCACCACAGCCACATACCCATGAACAGTACCATCGCTTTCCGAAAAAATAAGTAATTACAGGAACACCAATTAATGCTAAAGCAATTCCCCACACTAACATGAACAAACCTAGGTTACCACCATTCAGTAGATTGTTCAAATTCCAGTCAAAGAAGAAGCTATAATTTAATGGCCAGATATTTTTAAAATCGTAGTAGGGCTGATTTAATTTGACTAATATTTCTGGTATCAAGAAGGCGAATGCCGTTTGAAAAAACATCACGGAAAGTGTTCGAATAATCTGGTAGTTGTTATGTCGATATTTCGCTATCATTCTAATACC
>CAKZUM010000393.1 GCA_937921525.1 uncultured Saprospiraceae bacterium | reverse complement strand
CGACTGATTCCAAACTGCTCTTTCCAATGCTTATTATGCTTCACATCGCCGTGTCTTTTATCCCCAATCACAGGATGTCTTAGGTGAGATAGGTGTCTACGTATTTGATGCCGCCTACCTGTTTCAGGCATCGCTTTAACTAAAGTATATCTAGCCGTCTCATATCTGCCAATCGCCACTGGTATTTCTACCTTTCTTAATTGCTCAAAATGTGTAATCGCTTCCTTCTTATCTAACCAAGTCTCCTTTGCTAAGGGATAATCAACCGTCCAAGTCTCCTCTTCAATAAATCCTCTTACAATAGCCAAGTACTGTTTACCGACGATGTGTTGTTGGAATTGCTGCCCTAATAGGCTAGCTGCTTCTTTACTTTTTGCTAATATCAATGTACCTGTAGTCCCTCGATCTAGGCGATGTATTGGATAGAGTTTTGTTTGTATTTGGTCTCGTAAGAGCTGTAATACAAATTGCTTATCTTCTGTAATACTGGTTCTATGCACCATTATCTTTGGGGGTTTATTGATGGCTATGTAGTGGTCGTCTTCGTGTAATATGGAGAATGGAATGTTTATGTTCATTTGGTAAATCTATGAAAATACCATGACTTTGTCATGGGGTGTTCCATATATGTCTCGTGTACGTGTCCCACGTATATGTTCCACGTACGTGTCCCATGTATATGTCCCATGTACGTGTCCCATGACTACGTCATGGGCTACAGGGTGTCGCCCACTTTGGGGCTGAGTTGTGTGCAGTATTCCACGACTAAGTTATGGGTTACAGGATGTCGCCCACTTTGGGGCCAGGCTATGTGCTTGGTGTAGAATGTCGTCTATCTTGGAGTCAAGTAATTATTTTTTGAAAAAAATGGTTCTTTGACAAATCCTATGTTTAAATTCGATTGTCGAGGTTTGTAACCTCGATACCATATGATTATCACAGTGCATCGAGGTTACAAACCTCGACGATCCCATACTTCCACGGGATTTGTCAAAGAACAAAAAAAATATCTTTTGTAATAAACTAGAAATTGTGTACTCTAACCTATTGAGAAGAATTACTAAAATAGAAGCATGCCAGCCCTGAAAGGGTGACAATTTGTAACACATTACGCAGTCGTGGGAACTCATGGAACATCTAGCTAAACCAGTCCTGAAGGGACGACACCCTGTAACCCATGACGCAGTCGTGGGAACTCATGGAATATCTAGCTAAACCAGTCCTGAAGGGACGACACCCTGTAACACATGACGCAGTCATGGGAACTCATGGAACATCTAACTAAACCAGTCCTGAAGGGACGACACCTGCAACCCATGACGCAGTCATGGGCACTCATGGAACATCTAGCTAAACCAGTCCTGAAGGGACGACACCCTGTAACCCATGACGCAGTCATGGGAAAATAAAGACAATGACAGCCAAAAAAAAAGAGCAACTCTTCCTACAGCTTTTAGAAGAAAATAAGGCCCAGATTCATAGAATCTGCTGGGGTTTTAGTAAGCATAGAGAAGAGGCAGAAGATCTTTTTCAAGAGGTGTTGTTGATTTTATGGAAAGGATTAGAAGGATTTGAAGAAAAATCTAAACTATCCACATGGGTCTATCGAATCACGGTGAATACCTGTTTGTATTGGAAGAAGAGAAAAAAACGATTGCCAATAAAAACTACAGTTCAAAAAGAGATAGAGAGTGATACAAAAAATGCAGAAGAGCAAATGATTTACGATGATAAAATGGAGCATTTAAGAATGGCAATTCAACAATTGAGTGAAGTCGATCGAACGATTGCTTTATTATTATTGGAGTCGGTGTCCTATAAAGAAATAGCAGAAATTACTGGATTGACCACAAGTAATGTGGGCGTAAAAATTACTAGAATAAAAAAACGGATTAAGGAAATTTTGAAAGGGGTCGGAGTATGAGTTTTTTTAAAAGATTTATATTCAGTACTAAAAACATGTCAAATGGATCTATTCGAACAATATCAAAAGGATTGGAAAGATGGTAAAGCTAACCAAGATTCTAATCCATTATTAAATCTTAAAAACAAAGAAATCATGGATCAATTAATTCGATATGAACAGGAAGAAACAAGAGCAATCAAAAAAGGAGTAATTGGTGGGGCAGCAGGAATATTCATTGGCTTGGTAGGAGCATTAATCGGAATGAAATTAGGTAATGTTCCGATTACACCCCAGATGATAGCAGGGATTGTAGTAATGCTATTTAGCTTGCTTTTTTCTGTTTATAATATGCATCAAAAGGAACAAATTTTAACTGCTAACCAAAATAGTACTACGTATTTGCAAGAAGCAAAGGAAAAGCTGATAGCAAGAAAGCTTAAAATTAAAAAGCATTATATGATTTATATAGTACTTTTGATGATTGGGATGGGGCTGTTTACTACAATGTTACCGTATTTTATTTTTGCAACAATTGTTGTAGTTGGATTGCTTTACACTATATGGGATGTTGAAAAAGATCCCCATTTAGTAAAACATTTATCAGAATTGGATCAGAGAATATCTGATCTGAAGTAAACTACGATTGTAGAGATTTATAACCTCGATGCTATATGATAATCATACGGCATCGAGGTTACAAACCTCTACGATCTAGAAGCTGAAAAAAATCAGAATCTACATCACTTCTTATAACTAATTCGATCCCGAATCGTCCCATCCTTCCGATGAATAACCACAGAAGAACCATAGTTATAAGCAATATCTTTAGCTCGCTCTATCGCTTCAGATTGTAAGTCAAAAATAGCAGTGTATTTTTCGTTGCCTTCTCCTTTAACCGCCCATCCGTCAGGATGCGGAACAACATGTTGATTCATTGTAGGGGGAGTAGTCCTAATTCCATAATTTTTAAGGACTACTTTTAGTACCTTTTTTAAAAGGTTCATCCAAAAATTAGAATTGCTAGCCATGAAGTAGTTTTTTAATGTCAAGAGTATTCAAAAATCAAAGATAAAA
>CAKZUM010000392.1 GCA_937921525.1 uncultured Saprospiraceae bacterium | reverse complement strand
AAATTTAGGAGTGAAGTAGTTGGAAAAATTAAAATGACATAGCTAGGGTTGTTTTTACCACATAGGTACATAGATCACATAGGTACATGTCACACTATGTGACCTATGTATCTATGTGGTAAAATTGTCAACTACTTCTGTGGTATAGATAAACTTGTCCAAGTTTATTTAAAATAAAGTAGTTGACTTTTTTACCAAGGATTCACGGATTAATAGTAAAAGCTTTATAAATCCGTGGTAAAAAATATACACTAAGTACTGGGAACTATAACATTCGTAGTTATAGTTCATACTCTTCCCTATAATTGAACCGTATACACCTTCTCTTGTTTAAAGTTAATGCCCTACCTTTTAAACAAAACTATTTATTTTTAATAAGATCTAAAAAATAACATCATTCCATTTGACTATAATATATAACTGTTATATCTTTGAATAGCAATAAGAAATTACAATGACCAGTAACCTAAATTGAGCTTTTCCTATCTCAATTTCTTATTCATGAGCGAGCAAATTTTAGTTAATTAGTAAATTATTTTCTAGTATTCCTCTCATTTTTTTCGCTCGGTTTTTTAATTTTTACTAAAGTTTTCAAACCTACCTTGCCAGGCGTTGAGTGTTACTCCGCCTGGCAATTGTTTTTTAAGCTTTAGCCTTCCCCTTACTCATATCCACCCGCATCAAAAAGAAAATACCCACCAAGAAAAAGACAGTAAGCGATAAAATACTATTCCGCATTCCGCCAGTCAACTGGTCAATAAAACCAAAGGCTAAAGTACCCGACACAATCGCCATTTTTTCAAGAATGTCATAAAAGCTAAAGTAAGAAGCGGTAGACTCCGTATCATCAGGTAACAGCTTGGCGTAGGTAGAACGAGAAAGACTTTGTACACCGCCCATGACCAAACCTACCGCAATAATGACAAAATAAAAATGATTTTTTTCCACCACCAAATAGGCCGCCACACAGATGGCAATCCAGATACTGAGTATAATTAATAAAGCAAATTTATTTCCTTTTAAACTAGATATTTTGGTAAACAGATAAGCTCCTGCAATGCCAACTATTTGTAAAAGCAAAATAATAACGATTAGCTCTGATTGACCAAATTTCAACTCCGCACTTCCGAATAAAGAGGCCAACATAATAACGGTCTGCACCCCTGCGCTATACAAGAAAAAAGCTAATAGAAAAGTCTTGACATTAGACTGTGCTTTCACTTCTTGCCAGATACCTTTAAATTGTTGGATTCCTTTCCCGATTAATCCTTCCGTATTGGAAGTTGGTACATCTTGTGGTAATCGTTTAAAGGATATTGCCGCAAACACCAACCACCATATCCCAACCGTCAAAAAAGCAATTCGAACAGCCAAAGTTCCTTCTGGATCAATGCCAAACCATTCTGGTTTTTGAATAACTATTAGATTGATAATCAACAATATCACACTCCCAACATATCCATAGGAGAATCCTTTTGCACTCACACTATCCATCTGATCGTCTGTTGCAATCTCTGGCAAAAAGGAATTATAAAACACCAAACTACCCGCAAAACCAACCGCTGCCAACACTGATGCTGTTATGCCTAAAACTATATCATCCGAAGATTTAAAAAAGAACAATGCCATACAGCAAATCGCCCCCATCGTGCTAAAAAACTTCATAAACTTTAGCTTCCTCCCGCCATAATCTGCTATACCTGAAAGTATTGGAGATTGTATAGATACGATCAAATAGGCTAAGGATATAGACAAGGAATACAAAGCGGTATTGGATAGACCTAAATAAGTTTCCCCTTGGGTAATGGCTTCATAAAAGGGTGGAAAAACAGCGACCATGATCGTCAAGGCATAGGCAGAGTTGGCCCAATCAAATAATGCCCAACCGTTAATGGTTTTTTTATCGTTTTTTATAGTGGCAGTAGACAAATGCTATTTGTTTTGTGAGGAAATTAAAGTAGTGATCATCTGACAAGTTTATCTAAAGCCAAAAAGTAGTTGACACTTTTTTACCAGTAGAGTAGAGAACAGGGTATCTTGTCGATCATCTTTATGCTTGCCAATGTAAGCAATACTTTAAGAAGTACCAAAGATCGCCCTAATCAATACGAAATCGAGCCACCACAGGCAAGTGATCTGACAGTCCCCGAAAGTTTTCTAAATCAAAACAACCCCGAATAGGGTTCACCACAAACCCATTGATGCAAGTGATACCAGGGCTATAAAATAAATTGTCAATGGGATGATTTCTCATCTTACCTTTGGTATCACATTTCCGTTTTAAGGTCGTTGGTTCGTTTTCTACAACAAAATCAAATCCTGCTTTTTTTAAAGGAAAAAACACCGTATGCCTATCTTTTAAATTAAAATCCCCTGCTATGATGAAAGGTGCAGTCCTATAATTTTGAAAGTACATTTTTTTGAATTGTTTGACTTCTTGTTCTGGTTGGTCATTGTATTTTCTAGCGTGGTAATTCATGACAACGACTTCTTTATTTTTTATAAGAAAACGAGCCATGTAAGGTTCTCTGTACACCACTTCTTGTAAAGTCTTTTCTAACCAAGGTCGACCAATCAATTTTGCTTTACTTCTTTTCCATAGGTAGGCATAACGTTCCGTCTTATATTTCGGGCTTTTCGTTGGGTCACTCACGGCATAGTCCCATTGTTGACCAGTTCGATTGAGGGAGGCCGCTAATTTAGCCACCGCTTGACTACCTCCATAACCTGCCACTACTTCTTGAATGGCTAGTATGTCATACTCTTTTACGATGTCTGTCATGCGGGCTATTTCCTGCTCATCTTTTGTTTTACCAAAATCTCGAATATTCCAAGTTAAAAGTGTGAAGTCTGCTTGGGTATAGGCATTTGAATAAGAAAATAATAGAAAAAGAAAGGAAATAAGGAATGCTCGCATAGAAAGTGATAAATTGCTTTTTTTTAAAATAGAATAGAGAAGCGAGAACAGAGAATAGAGAAAAATCCATCTAAAGCAACGATATTTTATAGTATCAAAACGTATTTATCTCTGCTCTCACTTCTCTGCTATCTGTTCTTCTTAACAACTACGCATCGTTTGCATCTAAAATCCATAAAACTAGCCCAATTTAAAAATTATGAGGCGGATAAAGTCCACTTCTCCCCTACTGTTAACTGTATTGTGGGTTTAAATGGTATGGGCAAAACGAATTTATTGGATGCTATCTATTACCTGTGTATGTGTAAGAGTCATTTTAGCATAGCAGATCGACTACTGGTGCAAAAGAAATTAGACTTTTTTCGCCTAGACGGTCATTTTATTAAAAATGAGAAGCTAGTCAATGTAGTTGCTAAAATACAACCCAAAGAAAAGAAAAAAGAAATAGAACTAAATGGAGTTCCGCATAAAAAATTAGCGGATCATATTGGTTTACTGCCTATAGTCATGATAACGCCTTTTGACACAGATTTAGCCTTTGATGGCAGTGAAGAAAGGCGACGTTTTTTAAATAATAGTTTATCGCAGATTGATAGTCAGTACCTACAAGCAGAGTTGAGCTATAACAGGCTCTTACGTCAACGCAATGCCCTACTCAAATCCTTTGAAGGTCGATTGGTAAACCCTGCATTGCTGGATATTTTGGATGAACAGTTATCGCCACTGGCAAAGATCATTCACGATAAAAGAACTGCTTTCTGCATAGACTTTCTTCCAATTTTCAAACAATATTATCAAATCATCTCTAATGAGCAAGAACAAGTAGATTGTCGCTATCGTTCTCAAATGGATGGGCAAGAATTAGCGGTTTTACTAAAAGCCAGCAGAGAGAAAGATGTGCTACTACAACGGACGACTGTCGGTACGCATAAGGATGATTTGATATTTACGATAGAAGAGCAGGCTTTAAAGAAATTTGCTTCGCAAGGACAGCTCAAATCTTATATATTAGCCTTGAAGTTGGCGCAGTATGAAATTGTCAAAACGCATAAATCTTGTCAACCGCTATTGCTATTGGATGATATTTTTGATAAACTTGATAACAATCGGGTGCAGCAGTTGTTACAATTATTGTTTAGTAAGGATTTCGGCCAAATCTTTTTTACGGATACGGATGAGGATCGGTTGATGGAATTGATACGGCCTTTTGGTGTGGAAGTGAAGCAGTTGATTGTTAAGAATGGGAAGGTGGCTTCTTAGACATAATTGAACGCTGAACTACCTTGTAGCCACGCAGATATTTTTTAGATCTTTGTAGGCCGTGAGTGATGTTGACTTTTAATTACTTCTTAGACATAATTGAACGCTGAACTACTTCGTAGCCACGCAGATATTTTTTAGATCTTTGTAGGTCGTGAAGGATGTTGACTTTTGATTGCTTTTGAGGCATCATTGAACACAAAACTACTTAGTAGCTACTCGGATTCTTTTTTGGATCTTTGTAGGTCGTGAAGGATGTTGACCACTTTTAATATAGGCAATGACACTCACGACCTACTGAACACATCTAATACAGACGACCTGTAAAATCAGTTAAATCCGCGTTCAATTATGTCTATTTAGCCACAAAATAAGCGTAAAATCAAAAAAATAAATGCTAAAAAAATACAACGATCAGAAATTATCAGAAGTACTCAAAGATCTGATCCAAGACAAAAACTGGAAAGCCAAACTCTATCAAAGCAAAGTAAAAGAAATATGGATATTGAAAATGGGCTCGATAGTAGCCAGCCATACAAAAGAAATAAAGCTGCGGAGATTTAAGTTAATAATAGTCGTCAATTCCGCTCCATTGAAACAAGACCTTTCCTATTCCAAAGAAAAGATTAAAGACTTAATCAACGAAGGTTTAGGAGAAGAATATGTCAAGGAAGTTATTATTCGATGATACACTAGACTTGGGAAGTTTTTGAAACTTCCCAAGTCTTCCGACAAAAATATTGACAAGTTTATCAACGTAGTTGATAATAGTTATACCACAAACTTAGGAGTGAAGCAGTTGGAAAAATTAAAATGACATAGCTTGGGTTGTTTTTACCACATAGATCACATAGGTTCATGTCACGCTATGTGACCTATGTATCTATGTGGTAAAATTGTCAACTACTTCTGTGGTGTAGATAAACTTGTCAAAATATTGGTCAACTTCTCAAAATTGCCTAATTTGCCTATAAGAAGGCTTAGATTGAGCGAAATTTCGCTATTAAAAAATTGTAATATGACAAAAGATATTGATAAGCAGGTAGTTAAGTCGAAAAAATCCAAGAAGAAGTACTCTAAGGAAACTTATATTGAGTGGTTCAAATTGATGTTTAAAATCAGAAAATTTGAGGAGAAGGCATTGCAGATGTATGGTATGCAAAAAATTAGAGGCTTTTGCCATGTATACATTGGGCAAGAAGCGATTGCTGCTGGTTTGGAATCTGCACTGATTGAGGGGGATGGAATTGTGACGGCTTATCGTCAACATGGCATTGCGATAGGTAGAGGCGTAACCTGTAAAGCAGCTATGGCAGAGTTATATGGAAAAGAAACGGGGATCGTCAAGGGAAAAGGTGGCTCTATGCACTTTTTTGATAAGCCTAATAAATATTTTGGGGGTAATGGGATCGTAGGCGCTCAAATTCCAATTGGTACAGGTATCGCTTTTGCTGAAAAATATAAAGGAACCAATAACCTTTGTGTAACGATGTTTGGAGACGGAGCTTCTAGACAAGGAGCGTTACATGAATCGTTTAATATGGCAATGACTTGGAAATTGCCTGTATTATATATTGTTGAAAACAACGGCTATGCAATGGGTACTTCGGTATCTAGAACTAGTAATGTGGTAGAGTTATACCGTATGGGAGATTCTTATGCGATGCCAAGTGAGCAAGTAGATGGGATGCGTCCTGATGCGGTTCATGAAGCGGTTGCTAGAGCAGCGGAGCATATTCGCTCTGGCGCAGGACCTTATTTCTTAGAAATTAAGACGTATCGCTATAAGGGGCATTCTGTCTCTGACCCTGCTAAGTACAGAACGAAGGATGAAGTCAAAGCCTATCAAGATATTGATCCAGTTAAAGTAACAGAGAAGGAGCTATTGACGGGTAAATTTGCGACTGCTGAGGAGATCAAATCAATGAAGGAAGCAATTTTAGCAGAAATCAAAGAAGCGGTAGAATTTGCAGAATCTTCTAAATATCCAGATGCATCAGAGTTGTACACGGATAACTATGCGGAGGGAGACTATCCGTTTTTGACTTGATTCTTGTATTTAAACTCATCTCAGTAGAGCTAAGTCTACCGAAACAAATGCAAAATAGGAGCGTTAATATTTAACGCTCCTATTTTTTTTGCAATGAAAATTATATCTTTGCAAAAAATTATAATAATTAAATATTAAAATTATTCAATTCCTTGATAATCAATTTATTGGATAAAAAACTCTAATCATCAACTAGTTAATAGATAATGGCACGAAGGAAAAAACAGCAAGAAGCAGAAGAAACGCTTGTAGATTTAGTAGAAGTAAAAGGACAAGCATCCGATTTTTTTGAAAAGAATCAGTCGAATCTACTTTTAGGCTTAACAGCTTTATTATTACTAGTAGGTGCGTACATTTTTTATACGCAATTTGTGAAGGCTCCTAAAGAGAAAGAGGCAATGGAGGCATTAGCTCAAGCGCAAACGCAATTTGAAAGAGATTCATTTGCCTTAGCTTTGACAAATCCAGGAGGTGGATTCAGTGGATTATTAGACATCATAGATAATTACGGTGGTACAAAAGCAGCTAATACGGCAAAGTACTACGCAGGAATTTCGTACCTTCAATTAGGACAAAATGATGCAGCAATTGATTATTTAAATGATTTCTCTGCTGGTAATACCATTTTGTCGTATACCAAGCACGGTGCAATGGGCGATGCTTACTCTGAAAAGAATGAATTCGATAACGCAATCGCAAGCTATAAAAAAGCAGCTGCAGCTGGATCTAATGAAGTATTATCTTCCTACTATTTAAAGAAATTGGGATTACTATACGAAAAACAAGGCAATGCTAGTGAGGCAAAAGCAGCCTTTGAAAAAATCCGGGAACAATTCCCGACATCGACAGAGGGAGCTGACATCGAGAAATACATCACACGTGTAGCCGCTAAAGGCTAAGAAAGAAAGATTCGAGAAAAATGTAGAGGGATAAGATTAAAAGATAATCTTATCCCTCTTTTTAGTTACAAACAGTCCCAAC
>CAKZUM010000391.1 GCA_937921525.1 uncultured Saprospiraceae bacterium | reverse complement strand
CTCTAATAAATTATCAATAACTTGTTTGGCAGCAATAGTGCCCTCTTCTCTCGTAGAATAGAAGCCTGATTCTAATACTTCATTCCTTACGATTAGAGGTCTATCTCCTCCTCCATATACCAGTATTGGTTTAGGCTGATTCTCCTCGTCAAATTCAGTAGTACTCCACACACTCCAAGTACCTTGGTCGCCTTCAAATTCGTAATAAATAATATGCCCTTTGTAGGGCCGTTGAGCTTTGTAGCTAGTTAGGGTGTCGAAATCAATCATAGTTAGAATAGTTTTTAACAACAAATAGTTTTATAATTATATGCAAATATAAAACATTTTGTTTTATTTACAACTATTTTACTGGATTTTTGTCTCTCGAAACACCTCCTCCAAATTTTCCAACAAATAATCCATATCTCGCTGTTCCAAAACCATAGAAGGTCTAAATTTCAAAACATTATGCAATGGGCCATCTGTACCCGCCAAAATATATCGTTCCTTTAAGCGATCTGCAATATAGCTAGCCTCCCAATCAGCAGGTTCTAAAGTAGTTCTATCTCGCACTAATTCAACGCCTAGGAAAAAGCCTTCCCCTCTTACATCCCCTATTAGCTCAAATTGTTGCTGCATCTCTTTTACCGCTTTTAAAAATTGATTGCCTAAGCGTTTAGCATTGTCTTGTAGCTGTTGCTGTTCTACCACATCGAGTACCGCAGTGGCAGCAGCGCAGGCCACAGGATTGCCACCAAAGGTACTGAAGAACTCCATTCCATTATCAAAGGAATCTGCTATCGCTTTAGTCGTAACGACTGCCCCCATTGGAAAGCCATTGGCAATAGGCTTACCCAAAATAACCATATCAGGTAGGGCCTCTTGAGATTCAAAACCCCAAAAAGAATCGCCCAATCGACCAAAGCCCGTCTGCACTTCGTCCGCAATGCAGATACCACCGTGCGCCCGAACATATTTATATACTGCCTTTAAATAGCCTTTAGGGGTAATTATCTGACCGCCAACACTAGGATAGGTTTCCGCAATGAAGGCAGCTATTTTTTGTCCATTTTCTTCTAGTTCGGTTAATTTTTCTTTTACCTCTGCTGCATATTTTAAACCAATATCTGATTGATCTTTTTTAAACCGACCTCTATAGTCATCTGGAATACTTACTTCATGTACCCAATCTGGTGCGCCCGTTCCGCCTGGGCCATTATGTTTGTAAGGGCTGATGTCTATGAGGGCGGTGGTATGTCCATGATAGGCGGAGGCCACTACTAGCATATCCTTTCGTTGGGTATAGGTACGAGCTAATCGAAGGGCTAATTCATTCGCTTCACTGGCAGAGTTGACGAAATAACATACCTCCAAACCCGCAGGCATTTTAGCAATTAATCGCTCTGCATAGTTTAAAATAGTGGTATCTAAATATCGAGTATTAGTATTGTGTAAACCGATTTGACGCTGTACAGCTTGTACTACTTTCGGGTGGGAATGACCGACATGCGGCACATTATTATATACGTCTAGATAAGCCTGAGCGGTACTATCGTACAGAAATTGTCCAAAGCCTTTGACAATGTGTAGCGGCTTTGCGTAGGAGATACTTAGATTGCCTCCCAGTATTTGCTTTCGTTTTTTTAATATAGCAGACTGGTCAACACTTGCATTAAACTGATCTGGATTGGGTAGTTTAAATAGTAAAGCTGGATTAGGGCATAAGGCTTTATACACCGATGCTTCTCGCTCTAATGTCACTCCGGGAAAGTCAATTCCTTTTTCTAAAAAATCAATAATGATTTGTAGATGTAAGTGCGGCGGCCAGCCTCCGTTCTCGTGATCTTCCCCTATCGTTGCAATTTTTTGACCTGCTTTTACTACTTGCCCAAGTTCTAAATGGTTTAAAGTATCATGGCTTAAATGACCGTATAAAGTAAAGAATGGTACATCTGTATCTGTATAATGTTTTAGTACTACCAAGCCACCATAATCTAATGGTAAATCAATAATGGTTAAGTAGGCAACCGTTCCATCAAAGGGAGCGAATACAGGTAAACCCGCTTCACAAAATAAATCTAGTCCGATATGATTCGTTCTCTTTTCTTTGGTGGGATAGGCGCCATGACCAAAGCCATCCGCAGCATATAAGTGTCTATTCTCTGCATATCGACCTATGCTAAATTTAGTATTGTGGGTAGCCATTTGATCCCATATACGCTTTGTCAAATTGGGCAATTCCACAGCATCAGGATGTGCGCCTAATAATCGACTACCAACGCTTAGGTCTAAGATACAATCAAAACTATCCACTTCCATGACTGGTGCTATGGACGTTTTTTCTGCTGTCAAATAAGCCATTACGGCTGGAACATGATCCGTTCCAGGATAGCCACATGCCTGTCTGAATGCACAGAGCGTAAAGTGTTCATTAAGATTAGCTAATTGATCTAAAACTTGCTTGGCAGGTTCTTGACTAATCGTAATATATGGATCATCAGGATTTATACTTTGTCGATAACTGGAAGTCGCAATACTTACTGCTAGACGCGTTTTTATCAAATCTAGCAACACCTCTAATTCTGCAATTGTTATAGATCGAATACTAGAATACCCTTTTAAAAAAGTAATACAGACTTGCAGTAGATCTTCTTGATCCATACAAGCATAGGCAAGTGCAACTGCCAATTCACATACCGTAGGTTGATAGCCCATATCGCCAAAGTCAAATATCGCCGTCACCTTTGGTTGCCCTTTAACCGTCTGAACGACTACATTATAATTATTAGCATCATTATGAATGACACTATGGGGCAACTGAGGCAGTTTATCCGCAATCACTTCTTCAAAATGATGAATTACTTTTATGGCTTGTCCTTGTGCAGGTCCAGCTATATGGGAGAGGTAGGGCTTCACCCGCATAGCCTCTGTCAATTCCCAATGATGCCCTCGTTTCATATCGGGATGCGTAAAGCCCATAAATCCATCTGTAATATGGGCAATACTTTCTCCAAAGCTATAGATCAAGGGATCTGTATGGGGTCGAAAATCCGCAAATAAAGTGCCTGGACAATAAGTCAGCATCCATAATAATCGCTGTTCTCCATTTACAGAAATGCTTGTATAAGGAGTGTTTTTATTCGTTAAAATTACTTTGGGTAATCCTACTTTAGCCTCCACTTTTTCTAAATGCAAAATAGCGGCACATTGTAAGTCTATTAAAGAGGTTTCGCAGCCCACTCGCATAATTTTTACGATATACTCCGTACCATCTTTTGCAGTAGCTTTATAATTCAAATCCAGTTCGCCAGCTAATTGTTGGAATGCTAGCTCTTTTTTGTAAATATCTTTTATCGTCTGTTGTAGGAAAGAAGTCTTAAGCACAGTATTTGTTTTATAGAATTTAATATGGATGGTAATTCCTTTGTACGTTTACTAAACCTTTGAGGTTTAGTAAACGTGGAGACCCAATGGATAAACTTATTCAATAAAGGTAAAATAATTATACTTTGCACCAAATTATTCTCTACCGTACACTTTTAGATTCTTTGGCAAAAAGAAAAATAGGATCGTCGAGGTTTGTAACCTCGATGCTATACGATTATCATACTGCATCGAGGTCAAACCTCGACGATCTGTTTCAAAAACAGTATTTCTTATAAAAATTAAAAATTGTACAGTAGAGAATCAAATTAATTAAATTAGCTTATAACCAAATTACTAGTACGTAAAATTGATATTATATCAAAGAATAGCTCCACTATATAATATCTAACACACCAAATTATTATGAAAAAAATACTAACCTTAGGACTCGGAAAAGTAGGGAGTTTAGTTGGCGTCTTACTAAATCGCCAATTTGACGTAGTAGGCCTAGACAAACAAAAGCCCCACTATTTTTATGAGTTACCCTTTCCAGTAATTGAAGGTGATGTCACTGACATTGACTTTATGAAAAAAACGATCAAAGAATTTGATGCAGTTGTTTCTGCACTTCCCTTCTTTTTAAATAAAGCGATTGCGCAAATCGTCTACGATCAAGGAAAGCATTATTTTGATCTGACAGAAGATGTGCCTACCACTGATTTTATCCGAGAATTGAGCAAAACCTCCAAAGGCTTAATGGCGCCGCAATGTGGTTTAGCTCCAGGCTTAATAGGAATCGTTGGTGCAGATTTAACCAAGTCATTCGTTAAAGTAAGAGATATTGAATTACGAGTAGGTGCATTGCCTCGGTATCCAAATGGCTTGTTAGCCTACTCCTTTACTTGGTCTCCTGCTGGCGTAATCAACGAATATTTAAATGATGCGGAGGCTATCCATAATGGGGAAAGAAAAATGGTCACCTCTTTAGATGGACTAGAATATATCAATATTGATGGGCAAGAATTGGAAGCTTTTACTACCTCAGGTGGACTAGGAACGATGTGTGAAACTTTTGAAGGAAAGGTAGACACGCTCAACTACAAAACGATCCGTTACCCCGGTCATGCTAAACTCATGCGTTTCTTAATGTATGAGTTGGTAATGAAAGAAGATAAGGCCCAATTAGAGCAAATTCTAACCAATGCAAAGCCGCCCGTAAAAGATGATGTCGTGTATGTATATGCAGTAGTAGAAGGCTGGCAAAAAGAGAACAAGCTTTTTAGAAATGAATATTATAAGGCTTTCCACCCTATAGAAATTGAGGGCTATCAATGGAGGGCTATTTCTTGGACGACTGCCGCATCTGTTGCTGCAGTTGTAGAAATGGTGGCGAAAGGGCAATTGCCTCAAAAAGGCTTTCTAAAGCAAGAGGATATTCCTTTTGATGTATTTTTGGAAACAGA
>CAKZUM010000390.1 GCA_937921525.1 uncultured Saprospiraceae bacterium | reverse complement strand
TTAGTAACGAGTAAAAAATAAGTTCCCCATTTTGGGTAGTCAAATATAAAACTAGACAAGGCGGAAAACGTAGGCGATGCCCAGCATCGACGAGGCTTTCCAACGCAGTATAGTTTTATATTTGGCAGCCATAAATGCGGAAGTTATTATTTAGTCGTTACTTAATAGTCTCTATTAATTAAGATAGGGCGAACGAAAAGTCGTTTTTATAATATGTATTAGTAGAAGAAAGTTACAAACTTTCAAAATATTAGGTTGAAGTTACAAACTTCAACCATCGACCCAAACATTTTCCAATGAATTGCATATTACGATTTTGACTTTTCGTTTGCCCTATCTGAATAATTAAGACTTAGGTTAACTAGTCAGTTAGACTTGTTTGAAAAAAAGACCAAGAATATAGCAGTCTATTGCGCTTAATCGAGAATCTCTGCCCTTGGGGGTTGGAGGCAATTTCAAGTGAGTATTTCCTGATCTTTAAAACCCCCAACCCCCAAGGGGGAGCGAAATGGGAAAGGTTCAGAAAATAGGAATAACCTTAATAATCTATAAAGTTTAAATAACTCTTTTTAAGTCAAATTTATTCAACTAGTCAGATAACTATCGACTTACTACTAAGGTCGCTTTAAAGACCTGGGAAGTTTTGAATGGAAGACTTGGGAAGTTTTAAAAACTTACCAAGTCTACTAAAACTAATTTATTTTTACAAATAGTAACTTTTTTCATATAAAAAGCGTTATAACCAATACACACCTCTATAAACAGAATTGAATAGTCGTTGAGAATTGGTTTAAATTCTTAGCATCTACTTTTAAAATCTCCTTTCAAAAGTATATTCTAAATTGTTAGCAAACGCACCCCTATAAAATACAGTAATTAGACAATAAATATTAGTAGACATTTATTTGAAACACTATAAAAAATAACTTCATCTATGGCTAAAGTTTTAATCGTCGACGACGAACCAAGCATCAGAAGAACCCTTCGTGAAATTTTAGAATTTGAGAAATACGATGTGGAAGAAGCTTGTGATGGTTTAGAATGTCTTGTTAAGCTCAAACGAGATAAATACGATGTTGTCGTCATGGACATTAAAATGCCCAAGATGGATGGCATGGATGCATTAGAGCGATTACAATTATTAGCACCTGATACGCCTGTGGTCATGATCTCAGGACACGCTAATATAGATACTGCAGTAGATGCAGTGAAGCAAGGTGCTTTTGATTTTATCTCTAAGCCACCAGATTTAAATCGAATGTTGATTACCCTGCGGAATGCCATGGATAAGTCGAGTTTGATTACAGAGACTAAGACACTCAGAAAGAAAGTATCTCAAACCAAGGCCCAAGAAATCATTGGAGAATCTAGTGCTATTCAAAAAGTAAAGATAGATATTGCTAAGGTAGGCCCAACAGATGCTAGAGTTTTAGTTACTGGTCCTAACGGGTCAGGTAAAGAATTAGTAGCTAGATGGATACATGTTAAAAGTCATAGAAATAATGCCCCTATTATTGAAGTTAACTGTGCAGCTATTCCATCTGAACTGATTGAAAGTGAGCTATTTGGTCATGAAAAGGGATCATTTACAGGCGCACACAAAAATAGAACGGGTAAGTTTGAGCAAGCAAACGGCGGTACGATTTTCTTAGATGAGATCGGCGATATGAGTTTGAAGGCACAAGCGAAAGTGCTTAGAGCATTACAAGAAAGCCGGATCACACGAGTAGGTGGTGATAAAGAAATAAAAGTAGATGTTCGAGTACTTGCAGCAACGAATAAAGATCTAAGAAGAGAAATTGAAGAAGGTAGATTCCGAGAAGATTTATACCACAGACTAGCCGTTATTATTATTGATGTTCCGCCATTAAATGATCGTCGAGAGGATATTCCAGCATTGGTTAATCATTTTATCAACAACATCTGTTTAGATTATGGTGTAACGATTAAGAAGATTACAAAAGAAGCGGTTATTGCTTTACAAAATGTAAACTGGACGGGTAATATTCGAGAGTTAAGAAATGTGGTAGAGCGTTTGATTATTTTAAGTGGAGAAGAGATTACGGATGAGGATGTATTCAAATACGTGATGCCCAATTCTGGAAAAAAAAACCTTAAGTTCAAAGAAGTCTTTGAACAATTCAAGAATGAAGAAGAATTACAAAAATACATAAAAGAGGAGTACACCAATTTCAATAAGTCTAACTAAAAGAAGTCAGAAGTCAGATCGCTACGCTGTCAGATGTCAGACCAGCCCGACGGTTTATGATGCTGCCGTTTTTTAAAGTTTAGACTTATTTCTACATTTAAAAGCCTATCAAGCGTAATTTGATAGGCTTTTTTTATGCGATCATTGTTATTACCGTTGAATGTGAGTAGAATTGCTTATATTTTTAGGGTTATATGAACAAAGAAGCTTAGAGATACAGTGTTTTTTTACCTTGTAACATTCTGGTGTGCGCCATATTGTTGTACGTGTTTAATTCGACAAAAAGATGAACTTTGATGTTTCGAGACCTTAAGATTCTTGTAGAGTCGATGGTTTAAGTTTGTAACTTAAACCATCGACCATGCAAGGATTTTAAGTTAGGAAATTAACTTTAGTGGAGAGGTATTTCGATGGAATTATTTTTACGGGAATATCAAACAACGCTGTGTCTTTTTGTCTAATAAGTAACAACCAAATAATAAATCAAACTTTTAAAAATCTATATGAAAGAGAAAACGAACAAGAAAGTAGTTGGTCAGAATATGAAGCAATGGACCAGAATTAAAGGAGAAAACTCTTGGACGATGTTCAAGGTGATCGCTGAATTAGTAGAGGGTTTTGAAAAATTGAATAAAATTGATCCCTGCGTGTCCATCTTTGGTTCTGCTAGAACCAAGCCTGATAATAAATACTACAAGTTGGCAGTAGAAATGGGGCAAAAATTGGCAGATGAAGGCTTTGGTGTCATCACGGGTGGTGGGCCAGGAATCATGGAAGCTGGAAATAAAGGAGCGAAAATAGCTGGTGTTTCTTCTGTTGGTTTAAATATAGATTTGCCCTTTGAACAAGGACACAATCCCTATATAGACATAGATAAAGTACTCAATTACAGATATTTCTTTGTCAGAAAGGTAATGTTTGTGAAGTATGCGCAAGGATTTATCGTCATGCCGGGTGGCATGGGCACTATGGATGAGTTATTTGAAGTACTCACATTGATACAGACGGAGAAAATAACAAAAGTACCAGTCGTTTTAGTCGGTTCCGACTTTTGGGCAGGCATGAAAGATTGGATGAAAAATGTGATGTACGAGGAATTTGGTAACATTAGCGAGAAAGATCTGGATTTAATCCCAATTGTCGATACTGCAGATGACGCCGTAAAAATTATTTGCGACTTTTATAAAGGAGAAGATTCTGGTGAATTGGCACCTAACTATGATTTGGAGTAATTCGTTGGTAAACTTCAACTTTAATTTCAACTTCAATCTCAACTTCAAAACGAGACTTTCCTAAGATACTACTAGGCTTTTATGGATTAGAGGCTGAGATTGAAGGTGAAGTTATATTGGAAGTCAACATCGTGTTTTGAAGTTGAGATTGAGATTGAAGTTGCAGTTGAGATTGAAGTTGAGATTAAGCTTAAACTTCTGTCGTTTCCAAGATAAAACAAAGAACCGCTCTAATACTATCCCTAAATATTACTATTTTGAGGTATATTGCCATCAAAATGTTATGGTCGATCTGGGAATATAGTTCCAAACCTATTATTTTATAAGGGCAGCCCCGCTACTCGCCTAATCAACCTTTTCTTGGAATATTGGTTTATCTATCTAAAGAATGGCTAGATATTCTACTAGGTAGATTTGGCAATAATACCAAACACTTCATGATAAAAAGATTACTTCTGCTTCCTATAATATGTATTTCTACTGGACTTTTTGCACAACAAGCCCCACAATACTCCTTGCTGATGTTCAACGAAGCTAGTATCAATCCAGCTTATGCGGGATTAGATAATTCACTAGTTCTAACAGGTATCTACCGTAATCAATGGCAGGGCCTAGATCAAAGTCCAAGTCAGCAAAATATCAATATCCATATGCCCGTGTATCGCTTGAGCGGTGGTATTGGCATAAATGTTGACAATGATAGACTAGGTCTGGAACGAAACCTCTTAGCAACATTAGCCTATAATTTTCACCTCCCTCTAAATCGTTCCAGCAAAATCTCTTTTGGAATAGGAGCAGGATTCTTTCAAAAATCAATAGATGGTTTAGGAATAAGAACCCCTGAGGGAATTTATGCCGCTGGTACGATTAATCATAACGATAATTTGCCACTACCAGAGCGTAATGTAAACGTTACCACCCCCACATTTAATGCTGGAATCTATTATAAATCTGATGCTCTCGAAATGGGGCTATCAAGTAGAAATATACAAGAACCACAATTAGTTGGAGATAATTTTAGTACGAAACTCAGTAGAAACTATTTTTTTACGGCATCGTATAATTTGGACTTGTCTGGTAATATTTCTTTGCATCCCTCCCTTCTCATAAAAACAGATCAAATAGAGTGGCAATCAGAAATATCTACATTAGTCAAATATGATGACAATATATTTTTAGGAGGCTCGTTTAGAGGTTATAATTCAAATACCATAGACGCAGTTGCCTTAATAGCAGGATTAAACATTAGCGAAAAGATAAAAGTAGCTTACGCTTATGATTTAACGCTCTCAGAATTAAATTTGGTAAGTAGCGGAGGACATGAGATTCTAATTCAATACAATCTTGGCAGAGAAATAGGAAAAGGAAAACTACCAAAAGTTATATTTAATCCTAGATTTTAGCGATAAATGAATAGAAACTGTATGATGCTTTGCAAAAAATAGAATAAGCTTCTAAATTTCCTAATTATTTTACACTAATACTCAAAAAGCAGGCGTTAAGTAATCGGTATACAGATATGCAATTAATTGTCGGCAATCAATAAGTTTAAAAGAGTCATTCCTTTTAATATATATAGATATACAGTTATATTTGCCACTTTACTTGAAAATACCTTCTAATAATCCAGTATAGAGCGTAATGCTCTACAAATTATAGAAATTTCAAACCGAACTTTATACTAGGGTTTTTCCCTTATTACAGTAAACTTTGAAACCATACAAAAAGTAGAATAGAGAGTAGAGAAGCGAGAACAGAGACGTATTTCGTTTATAACCAATGAAAATTTCGATTTTTAAACGAAATACATCTCTATTCCCCTGACAGCAGTCAGGCTGGTCTGCTCTCGCTTCTCTAAAACCTATATGGTTTTAAAACAGTAAACATAGGAACGTTAAGATGAGAAAAATTTCAAAAGTTTTATTTTCCCTTATAGTACTTGTTGCTATTACAACTGCTTGTGGAACAAAAGGCGGTGGTGAATTGACGGGTGTTTTAGACCGTCCAGGATGGAAAGGTAATATCAATCCTTATGGAATGGTGTACATTCCTTCTGGTACCTTACATATTGGTCCTGGTGATCAAGATATGCGAAATACCTACGTACAGCGACCAAAGTCTATCTCTATACAAGGTTTCTACATGGATGATACAGAAATCACTAATAATGAGTATCGCCAATTCGTGAACTGGGTGAGAGATGAAAAAGCCCTACAATATTTAGAATATTGGGAATTAGATGATGATGGAAATGAAACTGGAAAAGTAGATTGGGAATATAGAGATGAGATTGACTGGGAAGATGGAGAAACATTAGGGGACTTATTCTACGAAGAAGAAAGCTTTATCCAAACAGGAGACGAAGCAGAAATGGGCGGTAAGACCGTAAACGTAGAGAAATTAGTTTATGAATATAAAACCTACGATTGGAAAGCTGCTGCTGCTGCTCGACAATATGGTGATTTAGATCAATTTGCAACAGAGCATTCTGTTAATATCTATCCAGATATTTTTGTGTGGATTAGAGACTTTTCTTATTCCTATAATGAGCCAATGACGAGAAACTATTTCTGGCACCCTGCTTTCGATGATTATCCAGTAGTAGGGGTCAATTGGAAAATGGCAGATGCGTTTGTCAATTGGAGAACACAACTTTGGAACGATATAAAAGCAACTCAAAAAGGAGAAGTGAATACGGAAAATTTCCGTTTGCCGACAGAACATGAGTGGGAGTATGCTGCCAGAGGTGGACATGACTTAGCTCCATATCCTTGGGGTGGTTATTACACAAGAAACGGTAAAGGCTGTTTATTAGCGAACTTTAAGCCAGGTAGAGGTAACTATCCAGAAGATGGTGGTTTATATACCGTAAAAGCAGATTACTATTTTCCAAATGACTTTGGATTATACAATATGGCAGGAAACGTAGCGGAGTGGACTTCTTCTGCTTACTATGAAAATGCTTACTCTTTCTTGCATGATTTGAATCCAGATATTAGATATGATGCAACAGATGAAGATTACGATGCAGATATGCGTAAAGTAATTAGAGGAGGGTCTTGGAAAGATGTAGCTTATTTCTTGAGATGTGGTACGCGTCATTGGGAATACCAAGATACAACTAAATCTTATGTAGGATTTAGATCTGCGTTGACTTTCTTAGGTCGATCAATCAATGATTTCTAACAATTGACTAACAATTGGTTAGCCGATTGAGCTAAAACAATACTGAATCAAAATGGTACGGGTATTTCTCTGAGTAATATTCGTACCATTTTAATTAGTACACCCTTCAAATGCCTGCTTTTCTTTATATAAATAGGTCTGAAAGGCAAGTAAATAAACATAAAATACCCTCTTTAACTGTTTAGTAACAAGAAAAACGATCAGTTCTACTTGAATCCTTTTTCAAAAGGTACTAAATGTGTTACTTTTGCGCGGAATTATCGTTTAACAATTATAACATAAGTCGGTTCTATTTTCGTTAAGTCTAAACATAATCTGATTTCAAACCGATTGTTTTTTACATTTAATAACCTACAAATTAAAATAGATACATTATGAGTTTTGTTCATTCTAAAGGTTTCAAGTACTTAAAGAATTTGATTATTGGTCTTGGTGCAGCAGTAGTATTGATCGGCGCACTTTTCAAGATTCAAAGTTGGCCTTATGCAAGTGAAATGTTGACAGCTGGATTGGTAACAGAAGCAATCTTATTTGCTATGTTAGGAATTTTAGGTCCTGAAAAAGAATACTATTGGGAAAAATTATATCCGGGATTGGATGAGCATAATGCTCGTGTTACTCCATTAGCGGCTGGTCCTACAGGTGCAGCAGATATGCCAGGTTTGAATGGCCAAGTGGTAGAGCAGCAGTTAGGCGGTATGTTATCAGAATTACAAGGAATGTCTAAGAGTCTTGGTTCTTTAAAAGCATTGCAAGAAGTTGATTTTTCCGGTACAGGAGAGCAATTAAGAACAATGAATAACTTCTATACAAAGTTAAATGATGCAATGGCTGATTTATCTGATTCTGCTGGTGAAGCAAAAATCTACAAAGAACAAATGTCTTCTTTAAACAGAAACTTAGGTTCTTTGAACTCTGTATACGGCAACATGTTAAACGCTATGTCTGGACCTAAAGCATAATTGCAATAGCAATAGACTCGCCCTGACAGAATTTTAATAATAAAAAAGTTATAATCTTAATTATAACTCCAAAATAAATAATCATATGTCTTTACCTAAGGAACCTCGGCAGCTGATGATTAATTTAATGTATTTAGTATTGACGGCAATGCTAGCATTAAATGTATCTGCTGAGGTAATGAATGCCTTCAAGACGATTGATGATAGTTTAGTGAAAACTAATACGATCACAGATAAAGCACTTGACGAGCAACAAAAATCATTAGATGCCTTATTGGCAGAAGAAGCAAAAAAAGATTTCCGCCCATTAGGAGACGGAATCAAAGAAATCAGAGCCGCTTCTAAAGAATTTACCGATTATGTGGAAGGTATCAAAGATCAATTAATTGATGCTGCGGGTGATAAGAATGGTAGCCATGATGATGGAGACTATTTGTATGCAGATGATCCTTTGAAGAAAATGATTATCGGTAAAAAAGATAAGGATGTCACTACTCGTATGTTAGTAGAACAAGGGATGGGTGATGAGTTGGAAGCAAAAGTAGGAGAAGCTAGACAAAAGTTCATTGAAACTTATAGAGCGATCTTAAGCAAGCCAGAAAATGCAAAAACTTTTGGTTTCCGTACAAAATCAGGAAAAGTAGATACCAAAGCTATTGATGCAAAAATTGCAGCAATGGAAGCTAATATCGCTTTGGATATAGATCAAAACTGGTCTGAAATCTCTGAGGGCAAAACGAGCTGGGCAGATTTCCGTTTCCGCCAAATGCCTTTGATCTCTGTTTTACCATTATTAACTAAGTTCCAAACAGATGCTAAGAATGCAGAAGCATTTGCAGTAGGTGATTTGGCAGGTTTAGTAGGTGGTAAGGAAATCGTATTCAACAAATTCTTCCCAGTAATCAACGCTAGAAAAGCATACGTGATTAAGGGGGAAAAATTTGAAGCAGATATATCTTTAGGAGCATATAGCTCTGATATTCCACCAGAAAATATCAAATTAACAGTGGATGGTGCTAGAAAATCAGTAGGAAAAGATGGTGTCGCTAAATATAGTGTAACGACCAACTCTACAGGTAAGAAAACTATTAAGTTAACAGCTACAGTTACAAATCCTTTAACTGGAGAGGTTTCTACTTCTGCTCAAGATTTTGAATATGAAGTAGGCGTACGTTCTGCGAACGTATCTGCGGATAAAATGAACGTAATGTACATCGGCGTACCAAATCCAATATCTGTAACGGCAGCTGGTATTTCTAGTAATGAATTAAAAGTTAACTGCTCTGGATGTGATTTGAAAAAATCAGCTCAAGGAAAATATATCGCTACCGTAAACAAGCCTGGTACCATCAAAATAAATGTTTCTGGTGGAGGTTTACCAAATACACCGTATGAGTTTAGAGTAAAGCGTATTCCTGATCCAGTTGCAAAATTGGGTAAGAAAGCAGATGGACAAATGGGTAATGGAGAATTCAAAGCACAACAAGGTATTATTCCTTGGTTGGAAAACTTTGACTTCGATGCTAAATGTAAAATTGATGGCTTTACGCTGACAAAAGTAGCCAAGCGTCAAGATCCTATACAACATACCAATAGAGGTGGTAGATTTGATGACAAGGCTAAACGTATGGTTGGGTCTGCTAAGCCGGGAGATACGTACTACTTCGAGAATGTCAAGGCTAGATGCCCTGGTGATGCTGCGGGTAGAAAGATTAACTCTATGGTATTTAAGATTAAGTAAGTAAGAAGTAATAGGTAAGAAGTAATAGGTATGCATTGTTTACTTATTACTTTTTACTTCTTACCTATTACTTAATTTGTCAACTTCTTGGCAAATTGATTTTCTAAACATACTTTTCCATTCTCCTTAGCGTTTATATTAGCGTGAGAAAGTGGAAAATGAAAATTTCATGAAAGCGTCTATCATTCTAGTCTTAACCACTTACTATAATAAGACCTTTCAAAATCCAACCTAACTACAGTTATGAATTTTAAGTTCTTTATCGGTTGCTTTTTATGTCTGTTTACGCTTCAAATAGCATTCGCTCAAGTACCAAGAGAAGTACGAACAGAAGAGGATGAAGAGGAGTACGAGACACCTTTAGATGGTATTGTTGAAAAAAGAATTATCAATGAGCGTCGGGTATTACCCTACGATCCGATAAGAGAAGCAGATATCTTTTGGGAAAAGAGAATATGGCGAATTATTGATGTTAGAGAGAAAATGAATCTAACATTCGCTTACCCAGAAATGCCGTTTTTCACTATATTAATGAATGCCGCAGCAGAAGGAGAAATCACTGCTTATGGTACGGATGATGACAAGTTTTCCTATCCATTAGAACCAGATGAAGTAGCTTCTATGGGGGCTACCGTAGATACAATTATCACCTTCGACCCTGAGACCTATGAAGAGCAAATTCAAGTAGTTAGAAACGACTTAAATCCTGTAGATATTAAACAATTCAGAGTAAAAGAAGTATGGTTCTTCGATGAAGAATCCTCTAGATTGGATGTAAGAATTTTAGGGATCGCTCCCTTACAAGATAAGATAGATGAGAATGGGAATTATCAATACACCTTACCTTTATTCTGGGTCTATTATCCGGAATGTAGAGAGATACTAGCTCGGTATCCAGTATTTAATGGTGGTAACGATGCCAGTCCATTATCTTGGGAAGATCTTTTAGAAATGCGCTATTTTTCTAGTTTTATTAGCAAAGAATCTAATGTGTACGATAGAAAGATTGAAGGCTACCTAAGTGGTGTTGATATGTTATTAGAAGCTGAAAAAATTCGTATGGAAATTTTCAACTTTGAACATGATCTTTGGGAATATTAATCTTTGTAGATTTACTAGTAGCAAATCCTTATTGGATGCTACAAAAAAGGCAACTCTCGTTTGGGAGTTGCCTTTTTTTGTTTTATTTCAGACTTCTACCTTATACCATGAAGTTGTTTAAGAATGTAGTCTGAAATTAGTTGTAAGTGCTTTTATTGATAACCAAGACTTACCAAGTTTTGAAAACTTGGGAAGTCTGCCAAAACAATTTCTAGTTTGACTATTGCTCTTTGCTCCGAATATAACTTGTTACCAATTTCATATCTTGGTAACTAACCTCGTCTCCTAATTTAGCTTTAGATTCTGAGAAAGTTAAATCAGGATTATCAGCAAAGAAGGTTTCTAATGCCGCTACCTTATCTCTATCCATAATCTTAAAAAGATCTAACTCTCCTAAGGCAACATAATGTCCTAAGTGGCCAACAATCGTACTTTCTGTTAAGGCTCTTGCGGTAGCAATTTCTAAAATATCCTTTCCTGAAGTAAACATATCATAAGAAATAGCTTTCGTACTGCCTTTAGGTGGTTTGATTAATGGTGGCGGGGGAGGTGCAGCTTGATTACCTGCAATTCCTTTCGACTCAATATACTCCTCTACCATATCTAAGATAATACCACCATAATCTTTGACTTTCTGATCGCCAATACCCTTAATACTTTTTAGCGTAGTAGAATTAGTAGGTAATACATGACAAAGTTCAATAAGTGATTTAGTGGATAAAATCTGGAAGGCATTAATTTCTTTTTGAATAGAAATAGACCTTCGCCATTTTGTTATTTTTTCATATAGTTCTGGATGAGGGGTATTGGCAGCTGCTTTGGAAGATTTACTTCGGGAGCTTGATTGCTTCTCTGTGTCTATATCCGCATTAGCTCTTGTGGTAACGTACTCTGAAACAGAAAAAGACGTCTTGGTCAAATTATAACATGCTTTCTTTATCAGCAATTCTTTTTGTACTCGTCTTAAATTATCAGAGGCTTTTTTCTGTACGGATTGGTTATCGCTCAACATGGGTATCTTCTGAAAATCGGGCAAAAGAATCGTGTCGATCTGTTGATAAAAATAAATACTAGCCTTTCTTAGTCGTTCTAATAGCTCTTCATTCTCTTCGGGTAAGGCGTCGTTTTGGAAATAGGTACTTAACTGCCGTTGAAATTTATCACCTACTGCAATGACTGTTTTTTCGGCTGCCTCTGCTAAATTATTTACCTGTGATAAAGCCGCGGTTGTTAAAGTATTTTCATGTTCCATATACACCCGCATCAAACCTCGCAAGCCAAATTGCAACTTTTTAAAATCAAAGAGTTCTCGAATTAAAGACTGTTGATAGTCTTTTTTAGATTGGTATAAATCTTTCTCGGTAGGTGCATTTTTTTCAGATTCCTCTGTATAATTCTTGACTACAGAATCGGTCTTTACACTTCTGGATGCTAACTTAGACCTTAATACAATACCTTCAAAGGTTTTACATCGACTCAAAGCAACGTACACCTGCCCATGCGCAAAAGCAGATTGTGCATCTATGACCGCCCGTTCAAAAGTCAAGCCTTGGCTCTTATGAATCGTGATTGCCCAAGCCAGCTTTAATGGAAATTGTGTAAAAGTACCTACCTCCTCTTCCGTTACCTCTTTAGTTGCCGCATTAAGGCTATATTTTCTATTTGTCCAATCTACCTTAGATACCTTGATTGCATCAGCGTCACCAGGGCATTTAACGGTTATTGTTTCTTTCTCTATTTTCGTTATTTGTCCGATCTTTCCATTATAATATTGCTTTTCTTGAGAAATATCATTTTTTACAAATAAGACCTGCGCACCTACTTTAAAAGACAATATCTCTGCTGTAGGAAAAGAATGTTCTGGAAAATTGCCTTCTACTGTTGCCTTAAAGGTGTGTAGCTTATCTTTTAATAAATCTAGCTGTTCTTTATTAATCGAATTGGCTGCTGCATTATGGGAGGTTAAAGTAATATAAGCATCTTCTTTAGTTGGTTGAAAATCAGCTATATAACGGCTATTCAATAATTTTAAAACCTCTTCATCCATTTCATTATCTCGTACCTTATTCAGAAGGCGAATAAAATCTTCGTCCGACTGTCTATAGATATGTTTTAATTCAATAGTGATTGGATAGGTTTGTTGTAAAGACAGACTACCAAAAAAGTAAGGCGTTTTATAATACTCACTTAAAAGCCGCCAATCTTCATCTTTTACTACAGGGGGTAATTGGTGCAGGTCGCCAATCATCAAGAGTTGTACCCCTCCGAATGGCTTATTTCGGTCCTTATATCTACGTAGCACGCTATCAATTCCATCCAATAGATCAGACCGAACCATACTAATTTCATCAATGACCAATAAATCTAGGCTCTTCAGCAGATTAATTTTCTTTTGTGAAAATTTCCGATTACGATTTAGATCATTTTTAGACCCTGGTAAAAAAGGGCCAAAGGGAAGTTGAAATAAAGAATGGATTGTTACCCCTTTGGCATTAATAGCTGCTACACCTGTAGGCGCTACCACCGCCATTCGCTTAAGGCTTTGCTCCTTCAACTGGTGCAGAAAAGTAGTCTTTCCTGTGCCTGCTTTACCAGTTAAGAAGATATTTCTATTCGTGTTTTGTATAAAATCGAAGGCTAGCTCCAATTGTGGGTTGGACGTATAGGTCATGTGTAGTTGATTGGTAACGATGAAAACATAGCCTCAAATAAAAAATGTTAAGGTGTTTCTTTTGTCGTTACATAGTATGTTTAGAAAACCAAATATAGCAAAATGGAGAGAGAAAGAGCAGATAATTGTCTACTTTCTAATAGGAAAATATCTTTCATTAATACTTTTTACATTTGTGTACAAATTTGAAAGACAAATACACTACTGGATATTTTGAAGAGTAGAGAACAGAGAGCAGAGAATAGAGACAGATTTCGTTTAAAAAATGATGGGATTTCATTGTTTCTTTGAATGGAATACGTCTCTACGCTCTATTCTCTGTTCTAAACAATGTCTAGTAATGCAAAAGACAAATAAACATGAAAAACTTAGAAGACTTTACGCTACCAGAGTTAAAGGTCAAAAAAGAAAAACTAAAGCGATTAAGCAATAGGATCGTTATAGGATCGCTTATCTATGCAGCGATCATTTTTTACTTTATGTACAATGATCCTGATAATGATGGGCGTTTATTAATTCTAGTACCCATTGCCATACTATGGCTAATTCTTACGATTCTTCCTCAACGACAAAAAGTCGATAAATTGATAAATTCTAAAAAATGAATCCACCAAGAATTGGTATTATAGGGGCTGGTCTGACAGGCTTAACACTAGCTTACCTGCTCCAAAAACAAGGAATAGCAGCGACTATATTGGAGGCTAGAGATCGCATTGGAGGAAGGATACATACGGTAGCACAAAACGACAGTACACCTATTGAAATGGGTGCTACATGGCTAGGTAAACAACATACCCATCTACTTCAATTACTGAAAGAATTAGAGATCGGCATTTTTGAGCAGCAATTGGGCCGTACGGCATTCTATGAACCTATGTCCATCAATCCTCCCCAACTAGTACAATTGCCCCCTAATTCTGAACCTAGCTATAGAATCCAAGGCGGCAGTTCCAGATTAATACAGACATTAGCTAATTCACTTAAAGACGAGCAAGTACAACTGAATCAAGTGGTTCAATCTATTGTTCAAAAAGATCAACAGGTTGCAATCACTACAGACAAATCAACCTATACCTTTGATTATGTTATCAGTACTTTACCTCCATTCTTACTAGCTCAAAAGATTGATATTCAACCCACATTGCCCACTGCCTGCACCGAGGTAATGAACGAAACCCATACTTGGATGGGTAACTCTATCAAAATTGGTTTTCGATTTAAAAAGCCTTTTTGGAGAACGCCTGATTCTAGTGGCACTATATTCAGTAATGTAGGTCCTATACCAGAATTTTATGACCACGCCAATTTTGAAGATAACCAATATGCTCTAAAAGGCTTTTTCAATGGTGCTTATGCGCCTGCTACCAGAGAAGAGCGCTTACGCTTGGCATTGATTCAGTTAAGAAAATACTACGGAACAAAAGTCGATACCTATACTTCTTATGAAGAGGTCGTTTGGGCAAATGAGCCTTATACTTTTGAATCCTATGGTACTCCTATCCTACCCCATCAGAATAATGGGCATTCGGTCTATAGACAGGCTTATTTGAATGAGCGATTTTTTATTGCAGGGGCGGAGACTGGGATTGCTTCTCCTGGGTATATGAATGGTGCGGTGGAGAGTGCTTATTTTGTTTTTGGGGAGCTTCCGCTACGTTTACTAAACCTTTAAGGTTTAGTAAACGTTTATCCCTCTTCTTTCCCCAATTCACGATAAGTAACAATATATTTCCTTTATTCTGGTTAAAGGGATATGAACTCATCATTCGGTATTGTAACGATTAATTCTTACGCTGGATTAAACTATGAAAAACAAGCGATTTACGATAATGCGGTAAAACATTTTAAAAATGTTTTGTTGATTGATCCTAGAAAGGTTTCTTATCAATTTATTCGAGGAGCGAAAAAACCTATTATCCGTTATCTTGGTGAAAATTTAGTCAATCTCTCCGCCCTACATATCAGAGGGTCTCAAAAGATAGCCAATTCCACTTCTGTTTTAGCCCATTCCTTAGACTTCTGTGGTTGTATAATCAATGATCCAATTTCTAGATTTAGAACAGGCTATGGGTCTAAACTCTTATCTACTCTTGAGCAACATGAAAACGATTCTGGGTCGAGTTCTTTTATAGCCTTCGACTTGGAAAATACGCTGGCGTTAATAGATAGTATTGAAACCAAAAAGCTGTTTCCCATAATTGTAAAACCAATTAAAGGAAGTCAAGGCAGGGGGATTTCTTTATTAAAAACAGCTGCCGAAATGCTAGCCTACGCAACCATTTTTTTTAAGGAAAGGGCGGATTCTGATACGCCAATATTTTTTCAAACTTTTGTTTCTTTCGTAAAAGAATATAGAATCTTTGTAATTGATAAAAAAATAATTGGACTTGTTGTAAAAGTTAAGAAGGAAGGAAAAATTGTTGCCAATGCAGCCCAAGGAGCAACATTCATCTCTATTGAAAATCCCCAACAAGTTATTGTAGAATTCATTCTAGATCATTTACCAAATGGTATTTATGGCGTAGATGTCGCTATTGATACAGCGGGGAGTATTCACTTAATCGAAGCTAATACCTCTCCCAATTGGAAGGCTTTTCAAGAAAGTACAGGAATTGATGTGGCAGCGGTGATTATACAAGATACCTTGCAGAAAATTAATAATAGATCAGAATTTACAGAATTATAAAATTTGCAGAATACTGGACGTAATCATTCTCAGAATTCTATGTCATCAAACATCCAATTGTTTTTCCAGTCGTTTGCGTCGCATATCCATTACTTCGTCTAATTGGAATGCCAGTCGAGGGTTTCTACTGACCATATCCATTACTTCTTGAGACATGATTTTCAGAACTCTAATATCCGTAGAAGCAGAAGCGGTCATAGAACTAGTTCGTCCTGCTAACAAAGCAACTTCTCCAAAAAAATCTCCTTTGTGTAGAATATTAACCGCTACTTGTTGTCCATTTAAACCCTTTACAGATAACTCTAAATCTCCTTCCAATATGACATAAAGACTTCCCGTTGGATCTCCTTGGTGAAAGACAATTTCTTTTTCACCATAATATTCAATACAACTTCCATCTAAAAGTTCTTTAGTATTATCACGTTCAATAGGTAAGAATCTAGGAAGATCTTCGACCGTTTGCGCCAAAATTGCATCGTGTTCTTGAGCAGGAGCAATTTTATCTTCAGCTCGATGCAATGTCAGTTGCGGGAATGGAATTCTTAACTGATACCGCTTGGCAGTATACCAAATTCTGGTCATAAAGTCATCTGTAATTTCTTCATGGTATTTAAAATCATTGATCGCAAATTCTATTTCATAGATGATTGAAGAATCTCCATATTCATTTACCTTAATTTCTGGTTCTGGAGCATGTAAAATGCCCGGTGTATTTAAACAGGTTTCTTTTAACGCTCCTTTCACTTTATTGGGAGGATCATTATAGCTAAATCCTACATTTAATTTGATGACATGGACTCTGGTGGGTTTGCTAAAATTAATGATAACACTTTGCCCAATCATCAAATGGGGTATGACAATCAATTGCCCCTCTCTAGTTCTGATACGGACAGCCCGCCAATTCATTTCTACCACCTCTCCATACTCCTCTTCTACTTTTATCCAATCCCCCACGGAAAAAGGTTGCTCATAAACTAAAGCAATCCCTGAAAACAAATTACCCAAGGTATCTTGTAGAGCCAAACCTAAAACGAAGGACCCTAAACCAAGTGCTGTCACTAAGCCTCCTAACTCGATATTCCACACTTGAGATAGAACAATTGCTCCACCTAATAAGACTAAAAATACTCGAAAAATATCTAAAAATAATTGAGGAACGTTCCCCCTCCAAGTATCTTTATTAGCTGATTTAAAGAAAAAACGATTGACAAAAGCAAGACCCGCATTAATGACCATTACCCATATAATCGTTTCTAAAATTTTTATACTTAAAGCATTCCGATCAAAACCAATAAGATATATTAGCACGACTACTAAGGCCGTCAAGGGAAGGACAAAATTCTTGAACGTATCAATTGGCTTTAAAAGCGTTTCATCTTTACGTCCTATTTTATAGCCTACCTCATTCAATAGTAAAGTGACGATTGGAAAAAGAACCATAAGTCCTATTCCCCAATACCAGATACTATCCATGTTATTAAATATTTCCAATATGCTACGCTATTTAGTTTTGAAGTTGTTTAAAAATTTATAGTTTCAAACATCTTCATTATTAATTAAACCATACACTACTGAGCATTTTTAGAATAGAGAACAGAGATAGATTTCGTTTAAAAAACTATGAAGTTTCGTCATTTTTTAAACGAAATCTATCTCTACTCTCTGTTCTTTATTCTCTGTTCTCTATTCTTTAAAATGTCCAGACGTGTAAACCATAAACAAAATCCGCTTTTTAACTGCCCAATTGCTCTCTCAAACAAAATACTCGTTTACCATGTTTAGAGGTTGCACTATATTCTTCAAATTGGTAAAAATCTTTTAACCGATTGGCTATAGCTTCTGAGACAATAATTTCATTATCTATTTCCATTTCATTCATTCTAAATACCAGATTAACGGTGGGTCCCCAAACATCAAAACTGTATTTATTCTCTCCAACAATTCCAGCGACCACATCCCCACTATGCAAACTGATATGCATCTTTAAAGTAGTCCGATGATTCAAGTTAAATTGTTTAATTATAAATTGTGCTTCTTCCGCAAATTGAACGATGCGTTTAGCATGATCTAAACGCGGTTGAAACAAACCACAAGCCGCAAAATAACTATCGCCTACTGTCTTTATCTTTTCTACATAGTTATTACCCGCAGATTCATCTAATGCGATTATTATTTCATTCAATTTCTTTACGGAAGCTGTTGCACCTTCCTGTGCGGTCAACTGACTAAAACCAACTATATCTATGACAACTAAGGAAACATTTTGATAATTATCTGCAAAACTTTTTTCCCCTTTTTTCAATCTATCTGCTAATTGACTAGGGATAAAGTTAGTCAACAATTCTTCATTGAAGATGGATTGTTTATTTATTTGATTCTTCTGACCTTCCAATTTATCTACCAGCTTATTGAAAGCACCTGCTAACTCTCCAAACTCATCCTTACTGTCGATGTCTACCCGATGTGTTGTATCGCCTTCAATAATATGTCTGGCGCTGTAAGTTAATTTCTCAATAGGATTGACAAAAATGCCTGCCAAAAACATAGATAGAAAAGTAACCAGCAAAACAATTATGGTGGTCTGAATAAACATACGTTGTCTAAAATTGGCTACTGGCTGATTAGCTTCTGACACATCTTTTTCTGATAAAATAACCCAATTATATCCGTCTAGTTCGATAGGTGCATAGGCACTAATGACCGGAACTGCCCGATAATCTTTAATGATTTTTACATCGGATTTTCCTTCCAATGCTTCTATCACCCCTTCGGTGCGAATACGTTGTTGTAAGATGGTTGTACCAAACTGATACATTCTATCGACATCTTCTTGACGTCCCCCAATATCTATCAGTGCTTGACTATAACCTATGGTATCTTGTAAATAGAATCTAGAAATAGACCGCATCATAAAATCTTCGCCCACTAAGTAGGTTTCTCCAGACGCTCCCAATCCATCCTGCTCCCAGTTTTCATTACCCGTCATAATTTTGTTGATTTCACTGACTGGTAATTGAAAGCACAATCCACCTACTGTTGTCCCCCATTCGTCCGTTAAAGGGACACCAACAAAGGCAGCAGGTGCACCATAGGAGGGTCTATAGGAAGCAAAATCTATCCATGTAGCTGATTCTAAATCGGCATTACTTTGTAATTTTCTAGCTAAATCAGCGAGGTTACTAGAGCGATAGGGACCGTTATATAAATTGGTAGCAAAATCTGTTTCTTTATAAGCAGAATAGACGATATCTCCCGATTCTAAATCCACTAAAAAGACATCATAAAAATTAAATTTTTTGATGAGCATCGAAAAATACTCGTGATATTTAATATGAACATTAGTATAAGAAGAGCCATCCTCCGCATTTAATAGATTTTCTTTCTCTCCTAAGGGGTTAGGATTATCTACAATATATTCAAACTGTAAATAGCAACCTTCTAAGGATTTGGGTTTGTATAAATCCAAATCCGTTTTCACCTCTATATTTTCTGATAATTTATCAATAAATTTGTGGTAGTGTTCGTCAAGCCGCTGATTACAGTCCGCATTAAGTTCCTCTGTTCTTAGTTGTCCGTAAGCTCGTTTAAAGTCTTTAGCCGCCTGAATGACCGTTTTATTTTGCCCCATTACCTCCACAAAATGTCCTATATCATTCAAGTAAAATTCAATCTGACTCTTTTTGGCATTTCTTACTAATAATAGTTGGTTGGTAACCTCTTCTGAGATTATTTCTTTTCCATAACTTGCCCCTAAGTAACTCAATATTCCACAAGCTAGAAGACTTACTAGCAGCAAAATAAGCATCAAACGAGTCCGAATTGTCAAAATTCCCATAATATATTTAACATTAAATTAGAACACAAAATAGAGAAATTTGACAAGCTTCTTTTAATTATTTGGTGGAAAAAAGTTATTTGGAAAATTTTTTTTTGCTCATATAATAATTAATATTTTATGGCAGTTGGGTTTTAATCTCTACCGAAATATTTTAGGTCGGTAATTCTTCCCTAGATATTAGGTGTCGAATTACAAATTCTAACCAGCGTATGGAGTGATAGTAGGGAATTACGAAATTTGCAGAATACTAGACGTAATCACCCTCAAAATTCTGCATATTCTATAATTCTGCTAATTCTGATTCTGACAATGAAGAGTGCACCCCACCCTACACCCGATTCCGCCACATAGACCGAAGCAACAAAAACAAAAACACCCCACTAACAATTTTACCATACCCAAACAACTCCATCATACCCTGCTGATAAAAAATAAAAGAAAAAGCAACCGAAGCAATTAATAAAAAAGTAAAAATGAGTTGCTGCCCTAATACATAGATGATTCGATTGCGTTGTTGGACACCATCTACTTTAATTTCTAATTCTCCTTTCTGAATTTGTTTGATGGTTTTGTGTAAAAGATTAGGAAGGGCAACAGCATTGGTCAAATTACTTTTGACCATACCCGTTACATAGTCTACTATATTTCCTTGCTCCCCTAACATATAATTTTTGAGGTAAGGTTTTACTACTGTAATAGGGTTCATCGAAGAATCAAGAGTACTACAAATACCCAATAGCAGAGTGCCCATTCTATTAAGTAAGACATATTCTTTGGGTACTTGTACGGTATTAGCAATACCACTAAAACCTAATTCTTTAGTCAAATTAAATAGACTAGTCTCAAAAGGATTCACCTTAATATCTTTGAAATTTAAGCCATCAATTTCTACTTCGTTTTGAATAAAATATCGGAACGCATCAATCATCTTTTCAGCAGCCCGTTCTGCATCTTTGCCCTCGGCTATAAAACCCATAGATCGAAGGGCTAGAATAATTCTTTCATTATCATTTTTGACCGTCGCATCTATCAATTCCAAAATGCCTGTACGCATAGCAGGTGCTACCCTAGCGACTGCCCCAAAGTCTAAGAATATAATTGTTCCGTCTTCTTCTACTAATATATTACCTGGGTGTGGGTCCGCATGATAAAAGCCATCCTCAAAAACCATTTTGCAATAAGCGTGTACTAGTCGATTTGCTAAGTCTGTTTTATCTATTCCCCAGGTATCTAATTGAGTAGTGTCATTGATTTTAACACCTTCAATGTATTCGCTAGTGAGGACTCTTTCTGTGGAAAACTTATCAAATAATTTAGGCGTTCGTATTTTAGGTTCGTCTGTTAAATTTTCGCCAATCGTTTGCATGGCACTAGCTTCTTGTCGAAAATCCAATTCTTCTTCTACCATTTTCCGAACCTGTGTATAAGCATGTTCCATGCCTTTTATATCAAAGAAATAGGCCGACAATTTAACCAATCGTTGTATAATCGTTAGGTCTACATTCGCAACACTTTCGATATTCTGATGCTGTACTTTTACCACTACGGCTTCTCCTGTTTTTAAGGTGGCTCGATGTACTTGTCCAATAGAGGCAGATGCTAGGGCGGTTTGATTAAAAACAGCAAATAAGTTTTCTGGAGTATCTCCTAGTTCTTGAACGATTCGATTCTGGATTTCTGAGAAGGGTCTGGCAGGAATTTTATTTTGTAGGGCTTCTAATGGTTCGTGAAAAGCCTTCGGTAAGAAGTTGGTTAGTATAGACAATAGCTGACCTACTTTGATGAATAGTCCTTGCAATTGTAAGATCGTTTTTTTTACTCGTTCTGCGTTTCGGACATGGGTATCGAAGATTCGGTTTTGGTAGTATTTTTTTCCAAATATTTTTGATTTTAGATAGAGCCATAGATAGCTACAAAGTACTCTAAATGCAGTGCCGTAGGCTTTTCTGATTCTATATCCTTTTCTGTATATTTTTGGTGTGGGCATTATTTTAATTGATAGCTAGATTTCCAACCACTTCGTTCGATTAATAGCCTCGTTCCAAAGAAACCACATTATTTAATTTCTTTCCCTCTTTAAATCGCCGATAATTATCAGCAATTAAAACCGCCGCGGAAGAACGATTCGTCAAACTAGCAACATGCGGCGTTATCTTAACTTTAGGGTGTTGCCAAAAAGGATGCTCGACTGGTAAAGGTTCTTGATGAAAGACATCTAGTGATGCACCTGATAAATGCTCTTGATCTAGCAACTCCATAATAGCCGCTTCATCATTATGCGGGCCTCTGCCTACATTGATTAAAAAAGCGCCTTTGGGTAGCTTTGATAAAGTAGATGTGGTAAGAATACCTTCTGTAGCTTCTGTTAAAGGTAAAATATTAATTAGAAAATCTACATTCTCTAAGGCATTTGATAATTGTTCTTTTCCGAAATAGCTATCTACCCCTTCTATATCTTTTTGCGAATTAGACCAGCCTTTTACTTGGAAACCTAGTTTGGCAAAATTAGCGGCAACACAAGAGCCTATTTTTCCTAATCCCAAAATACCTATAGTGGTGTCTCTGAATCGTTTATAATAGGAAGGTTTCCAGAGCGACTGAGCTTTTTGTACTTGGTATTTAGGTAAGTTTTTAATTTCTGATAATACGACCGCTAGTGTAAACTCCCACATATCTTCTGCTAAAAATGGATCGACTATTCTAGCTAAAGTCATGTCCTTTGTTAGGGTATTTGTTTCAATGATATTGTTGACTCCTGCTCCTAATGATTGTATCACTTTGATATTTGGAAATTCTTTCAAGGCTGCTTTTCGAGGCTTGAAAGTAATGATAAAATCAACTGCTGCCGGATCTTTTACATTGGGGTACACTTCAATAAATTCGTCTGGCAATTCTTTTTGAATGGCTGCTCTCCACTTTTCTTCTATGGGATGTTCTATTATAATTAAGGCACTCATTTGTTATAGATTTATTTTTTTAACGCCCACCAATTCCCCTTTAAAATTTCTTAATCAATAGCACCTCCTCCTCATCCGCTGAAGGGCCGTAAGCTGCTGGAACAGGAATATCTAATAATCTCAAATACACACCAAGTTGAGCTCGGTGGTGTATTAAATGGTTCATACAAAAAACTCTAGCGACTTGCTTTTTGGGTAATGTAAAAAGCACTTCCTCTCCATAAGTCATAGACCATTCCTTTTCAAATTCTTCATCTGAAACATTCCTCAAAGCTGCTTTTGCTTCTTCTAACAAGGTATCAAAATATCCTAATAGTTCTTCCGTTGTTTGAATATCTTTTGGCTCAAAATTTATAAAATCTAATTTCGTCTCCTTTACACATGATGTCCACCAAGCCGTGATTTCTGCAATATGAATCGCTAAGCGTCCCAGTTCTTCGGAGCGTTCCGCAGGTTTAAATGTTTTTTTATCAAAAGGTACTCGTTCTAAATATCTTCTGGTCACTTCGGATTCTAGAGATAATTCTCTTAAGAATTCTTGTCCTATTGTCATTTTATTTTATCTTTTACGAACTGAGAAATTTATCCACGTAGTTGATACTAATTTACCACAATTTTATGAATGAAGCAGCTTGCATAAATTTAAATTGACAAAGCTAGAGTTGTATTTTAACACATAGGTACATAGGTCACATAGCATACGTCACACTATATGACCTATGTATCTATGTGGTGAAACTGTCAACTACTTTTGTGGTTGTAAATCTACTTGTCTACAAACTCTTTATTTTCCCACCATCCACTGGAATATTTGCCCCCGTAATATAAGAGGCAGCAGGACTTGCCACAAAAGCAATCACCGTACCGATCTCCTTAGGAGTCGCAAAACGCTGCATTGGAATTTCTGCCAACATTATTTGTTCTGCCTGTTCTCTTGTTAGATTATGTGTTTTCATTTTATCGGTCAGTAACTCTTCCAAGCGTTCTGTGCTAGTAGTACCTGGTAAAATATTATTGACCGTTATCCCAAAAGGTGCTAGTTCATGGGAAAGGGTTTTCGACCAACTCGCTACTGCTCCACGTGTTGTATTAGACACCCCTAATCCAAGTATCGGTTGCCGTACTGAAGTAGAAATGATATTAATAATTCGACCATAACCTTCCTTCTTCATAACAGGAGCAATCAACTGCGTCAATAGATGATTACAGATCAAATGATTATGCAAAGCTTGTATAAATTCTTCTTCTTTTGCATTTATGATAGCGCCACCTTTTGGACCACCTGTGTTATTTACTAAGATATGAATGGGCTTTGTCGCTAATAATGCTCTTACTTTTTTTCGTAAGTCTTGACTATCAGAAAAATCAGCCACCAAAAAATCGTGATCTTGTTTTCCTATTTTAGCTAGCTCTTTCATGACTTCTGCCATGCGATCTAAATTCCTAGCTACTAGTGTTACATTAGCTCCTAGTTTAGCCAATTCAATAGCTGCCGCCTTTCCTAGTCCTTTGGAACTCCCACAGACTAGTGCATTTTTGTTTGTTAGATTTACGTTCATCTTATTAAATTTATAAAACAGTATCATTCCATTGCCATAGATACCGACTAGCCACCGTCCGATACGGTCGCCAAGGTTCCGCAATTTCTAATAATCTTTTTTTCAAGGCACGACCTTTTTCCTCTACTCCATACAATTCAATCATTCCATTTCTGACGACCAAATCATCCAAAGGTAGTACATCCATTCTTTTAAGGGTAAACATTAAAATCATTTCTACCGTCCAATTACCAACACCTTTAATTTGCGTTAATTCCGCTAGGATTGCTTCGTCTGATTCTTTGGTCCAATCTTTATCCAATAGATCGTGTTCTATAAAAAAGTCAGCCGTATTTTTCATATAAGCTGCTTTTTGTCTAGATAAACCTACTGCTCGCAAATCTTCTGCTGTCAATTGCTGAATGTACGCTGGATGCGGATATAGATCATCAAATAAATCTAAAAATCGATTATGAATAGTCGTTGCTGCTTTACCTGACAATTGTTGAAAACTAATAGATCGCAGCAAAGCTTCATAGACACTATTCTGTGCCGTTCGTTTTTTTAATTTAACGGTATCCACTAATTGCTTCAAGATGGGGTCTTTGGAAAGGTACTTTTTTATTTTAGTATTCATTTTTTTCTCACTGGTACATCTGTCAATACAAATTCAAAATAATGATGATCTTCTTTTGCTCAAATATAGTATAAAAAGAATACATGGTCACAGCATCACAGCGTTATATTTGGTATATTTCTCTTATTATAAATCTATTTTTACTACCTTCCCTATCAAAATCATTAAATATTATGTCTACAATAAAACCACTCTCTCCAGAAAAATTAAAACCTTTCAAATTTCTACTAGATTTAGTTGAAAAAAATATGGGCTTTGTTCCTAATTCCATGAAAACAATGGCTAGAATTCCGGGCATCATGGGTAGCTTTGGAACGCTTGGCGCAAATATTATTGGTAATAGTGAGAATATTACTCCATTAGCAGGCATTCGACTAGCTATAAAAAATATGGGCTGGACGGCCAAAAATATGAAGCGGCAAGACAAAGTGCCTTTGTATTTAAAAAATCTAGTTTCCCATATCTCTAGCAAAGCATCGGGCTGTGTGTATTGCCAAGCGCATACCATAGGAGAAGCTGCCAATCACGGTGCGTCTACAGAAAAATTAGAAGCTATTTGGGAATTTGAGACTAGTCCGCTCTTTGATGCTAGAGAAAAAGCTGCATTGGCTTTTGGTTTCGCTGCGGGCTGTGTCCCCAATGGTGTGACGGCAGAACATTTTGTAGAATTGCGAAAACATTTTTCGGAAGAGCAAATTATTGAATTGGGGGCGACTGTCGCCTTGTTTGGATTTCTTAATCGTTGGAATGATACATTTGCTACTCAGCTGGAAGCACCAGCTATTGCTAATGCAGAAAAGTATTTGGGGAAGAGTGGATGGGAGATCGGGAAGCATAAGGGAACCAATTAGAAGACATTTTATTATGTTTTATGAAGCCATATATTTAGGATTGATCGTCGAGGTTTGTAACCTCGATGCAGTATGATTATCGTATGGCATCGAGGTTACAAACCTCGACGATCCTGTACCAAACGAAATTTTCAAAGAGCCACCATCATCAATATAAAAACAACTAATGAAAAAACTAATTGTATTATTAGGGCTAACGATGCTATTAACTAATAGCACTATTCTAGCTCAATCTATTTCTTTACAGCCAACTGTAGGTTTAGCAGAGGTTGATCCTTCAAGGGTAGGTATGTCTACCGAAAGAATCGCCAAAATTGATGCGATGCTAAAAAAGTCTGTGGAAAATAAAAACGTACCAGGCTTAGTAGCATTGATTGCTAGAAATGGACAAATCGTTTATCATAGAGCTTATGGAATGGCGGATAGCGAGGCCAATAAACCAATGGAGAAAGATGCTATATTTAGAATTGCTTCTCAGACAAAAGCCATTACTTCCACTGCAGTTATGATGCTTTGGGAAGAAGGACATTTTGGACTAGATGATCCTATCGCTGATTATATTCCTGAATTTAAAAATATGCAGGTATTGGATTCTCTTGTAGAGGCGGACATGACTTATACAACGTCTAATGCCAACAAGCCAATCACTATTCGACACTTGTTAACGCATACTTCTGGTCTTGGGTATGGGGTAATTGACTCCGATCCGAGAATGAAAAAAATCTATGCTAAAGCAGGAATAACCGACTTATTTACAACTGAAGATATTAGTATTGAAGAGAGCGTGAAGAAGCTTGCCCAATTACCATTACATCATCATCCTGGAGAAAAGTTTACCTATAGTGAAGGCTTGGACGTACTAGGGTATTTTATAGAAATTATTTCTGGTATGCCGCTAGATCAATTTTTTAAAACTAGAATTTTTGAGCCGCTTGGGATGACCTATACTTGGTTTTATCTGCCCGATGCTAAAAAAGATCGTTTGGTAAAGATTCATAAAAAGGAAGAAGATCAATGGGTCAATTATCCAGTTACTTTCTATGATCCAGATTATCCTATTAAAGGTGCAAAACGTTTTTTCTCTGGTGGAGCAGGCCTGTCAAGTACCGCTAAAGACTATGCGACTTTTCTGCAAATGTATCTCAACAATGGCGAGTTGAATGGTAAACAATTATTAAGTAGAACCACTATCCAATTTATAATGGCCAATCATATAGGAAATCTATGGGGAGAAGAATCTTATCATGGATTAGCATTTGGTGTCCTAGATCAGGCAGGGCAAGATAAGGGTGGCAAAGGTAGCAAAGGAACTTTTGAATGGGGCGGCTATTTTAATACTCAATATTTTGCAGATCCAGAAGAAGGAATAATTGGTATCTTGATGAAACAGACGCAAGGAACGGTGACTGATGATCCTATTGGGAAGTTTCG
>CAKZUM010000389.1 GCA_937921525.1 uncultured Saprospiraceae bacterium | reverse complement strand
TTTTTAAAAGCAGGTAGAAATGATTTAGTCTTACTTTATTTTTCTGGACATGGTCTACAAGGTTCTTTCTTGCCTAGTGATTTTGATGGTTTTAATAATAAAATATTACACGAAGAAATCAATAGTATTTTCCAAAGAAGCCAAGCAAAATATAAATTATGTATAGCAGACGCCTGTCATTCAGGAAGTTTATTAGCCATGAAAGGCGCCCCTACTACATCCGAAAATGTGGTCTCTAAATACTATTCCAGCTTAGCACAATCTGCCCCTGGCACCGCCCTTATCCTTTCCTCAAAATCTAATGAAACTTCTTTAGAATCATCTGGTCTTCGACAGGGCGTTTTCAGTCATTTTTTAATTAGAGGATTAAAAGGAGAAGCGGATGGCAATTATGATAAAATAGTAACGATTCAAGAGTTATTCGATTATACAGATTATAATGTTCGGACGTATACTGGGAGTCGACAATCGCCTGTGATTAAGGGAAATTATGATCGGAATATGCCTGCGGCGGTGGTGCGGTGATTAGAAATAGTTTGAGTTATGCTACAAGCAGTTACAACTGCTTGTAGCATAACTCAAACTATTTCTCTGACTATTATTCTGCAGCAGCCTGCAAAATAGCATTAAAAATCAATTTATAAGTACCTCTAGATTGTCCTCGAAATTGAGGGCGAAAGCTAAATAATACCACATTCCCATCTCCATATTTAGCGTTCAACATTGCGCCTTTATTTTTCAAATACTTTTCTTCGCCATTTGCCCAACCACTCATCAACAAGTCCTTTTCTGCAAATTTGACAATAATATCAACATTTGGCGTTTCGGCTTTTGTTATCTTTTCTACTCCTCCTTCTCCTTTATAGGATGGTTTTGCAATTTCGAAAGCACGACTTCTAGAGAAGGAAGCAGCTATTTCTTCTTGCATCCCACTGGCTAAAGGATGGTTCGTATCGACCTTCGCTCTGATTAAAGAACCGGGGATAAAGAATTTATCATTATCTAAATTATTTGTTAGGTTTTTGATCGGTAATCCAAATTGCTCAATCGCTAAATCACTAGCTTTATCAAAGGTAATGAGCGTACCGCCATTTTTGACATATTTTGATAAACTGATTACTCCTTCCAATCCTATACCACCAGTATATTCTTTTGGCATTCTACTTTCATCATGTCCGTGTAATAAACTCTTAGGGCGTTGATCTGGTAAAATGATCGCTGCATATTGATCTAAATTGCCTGCCCGAATATCGGCATCGTATAGGGTATCTACATCAAAGGCATGTTCTTTTAAGACCCAACGAGTCCAACCTTCATCCATATTAGCCACCCAACTTTTGTAGATGCCGAATTTATAAGCAGACAATTCTTTTTGCTTTCCTTTCTTTTTATTTGATTTGGATATTCCTTTAAAAGCTACTCCTGTTGTCTCTGCTAACTCCTCAATTACATCCTCTAACCCATCTGCGGAGGCTACTGTAAAAGAACCATCTTCTTGAATGTTCACAGTGAAACCTTTTTGCACCAATTTATTGACAGCGGTATAAGAAGCATTTTCTTTACAATCAAAAGCGTAGCCTCCTTTAGCCGAACTCACTTTTTGTGCTTTGGTTTTTATAATACCTGTTAATGCTTTTGTAGATGCTTGAAATTTTTCATCCACTCGATCTACTTGCACGCCCATTTGAAGCGGTAGCGTCCAACCTGCTAAATCATAAGGTGGTTTTGGTGGCCCACCGGGATATAAATATTGATTCGGGTAATCCTGCTTTTCTAATAAATCTATTAAGAAAGGTCGAAAGGCTTGTGCCCCATAGAAAATGATCGACCCTGCCTTATAAGATTTTCCATTAGCCGTAAAATCAGCGGTTGCTTCGGTCGCTTCCAATCCACCTCTTTGTAAAACTTCTACTAACTTAATGGCTTCACTATTATCCCATTGATCTGTAGGTAAAATATAAGCGAATGCTTCTTTATCATTTTCAATGGCATCCTTGCCCATTGTATAGATATTCTGTAGAAATTCTTCTTTTCTATCTGCTGCCAAATCTAATATCCCCATAGAAGCCGTAATCATATAATCCACGGCATCTCTAAAGTGAGAATCTCCTCCCTCCCAAGGGTAAGGATAAAAAACTTCTGTACCATCAGAACGAATACCTGCTACCGTCTTCGGCTTCTTCTTAGGATCATAATATCTAGGCGTAGGAGTGGCATGTGCCACCTCTGTTAAAATGCCGATCATATTGTGATAATAGGGGGCCGTTCGCATACCACCGTTCCACCACATACTAAAGTTAGTACCAGAAATTACCCCGGGCATTTTTTTCATTGCAAAGCGATTCGCCATTGCTGTGCCCACCATATTAACACTAGTCGTTACACCGGGATGTATTCGTGGGTTAACAGGACTTCGGAAAGGAGGCAAAAATATTCTCGCCCAAGCAGGAGAGGTTTGATGGTGATTATGAATAATTTGAGGATACCATTCTCGATATAAAATATTTGTCGCTGCTCGAGTCTCAGGCATATTATTCATAAACCAATCCCGGTTATTATCATGTCCTACATATTTTTGATAGAGGATAGGTGTACGTGACGTTTCAAATGGCGTACCCAATTGCTTTCTATACCAATCCACAATAATATCTACCCCATCAGGATTAATCACAGGACATAATAAAGTAATCACCTCCGACCTAATCTTTTTCATCTCTGCTGATTCCTCTGTGACTAATTTGTAAGCCAACTCACTACTCATTTGCGCATGTGCTCGTTCGCTTGCGTGCATACCCGCATCTATCCACACTACCGCTTTTCCTTCTTGGACTAAATCCGCTGCTGCTGCTGAATCAATTTTCGCCCTAGCCAATTGGGTACTAATCTCTTTATAACGATCTAATTGTTTTAAATTTTCCGCCGAAGAAATAAACATCAACTTAATAGGTCGCCCCATTACAGATTCCCCAATATCAATCATCTGTATTCTATCAGAGGACTTAACTAGTTGGTCATAGTAATCTAGCATTTGGTCATAGTCTGCTAGTTTATAATCGGTACCTACCTTAAAACCAAAAACAGATTCTGGTGTAGGGACTTGAGCAGATACCACTGTATAGCAGCTAATTAATAGCAATAATGTCTTGAATAACTTCGTCATATTAGGCTGTATGGATGTTTTTTAAATAAAAGGCTCGTCTTAACACTCAAATCTAAGTCATTTTTCTTCAAAAAAAAATAATTTTTTCTTCTTGATAATCAACGAGTTAGCAGGTAATTAAATTTTAATTGTAAAATAATGGCGAAATTTTGTGGAATCCCCGAAGTGAAATCATCTTTATAGTGTAAGTTTTTTGAGACGGGACATCTTGAAAACTTCAAAGAAAGGCCATAGGCTAAATGAAAGTAAGTAGAGAGTCCAAGCAAATGAGCATGGACTTTTTTTTTTACAAAAAAGGTGATTCGCTGCATCCTTGAAGGAACTAATTATTCCTTCAAGGGTTGACAGTATTTTTTAATCAATACATAAAGTAAACAAATACGACTTTTTTCATACGACTTATATAATATAGAGTATCTCTATAACCCTAAGACGGATTTAGATCTTTGTATCTAATTCGTCTTTTTTTGTTTGATGAGATACAGACTCCGTGTTCTAAACTTTCCCTCCCAATCTCCATTTCCGATTTTTTCTGTATTTTACATTCAAAAGGGTAATTAAACAGACCCATTAAATGATCATTCACGCATATTATGGACAACTACACGAGCAACAAACTTCCTATCACCACATGGGCAGAAGCCGACCGCCCGAGAGAAAAAATGCTACTTCGAGGCAAACAACATTTATCAGATACTGAATTGTTAGCTATTTTATTAGGCTCTGGTTCTAGAGAAGAAACGGCGGTAGGCCTAGCGCAACGAATACTCCAGTCTGTAGATAATAATTTAGACCAACTAGGTAAACGGTCTATTCCAGATTTAATACAAGGATTTAAGGGCGTTGGACAGGCAAAAGCTATTACCATCACGGCAGCTATGGAATTAGGGCGGCGGCGTCAACTCACCGATATAAAAGATAAACCTAAAATTGTTAGTAGCAAAGATGCCTATCATGTCATCGCTCCTATTTTGATGGATTTACCGCACGAAGAATTTTGGATTATTGTGATGAATCAAGCCAATCGCGTATTGTGTAGGGAAAAAATCAGTATGGGAGGAACAACAGGCACGGTGGTCGATGCAAAGATTTTATTTAAAAGGGCTTTAGGACAAGAAAAAGTAACGTCTATTATCTTAAGTCACAATCACCCTTCTGGCAATTTAATGCCTAGTACGGCTGATCTTGAATTGACTAAAAAATTAAAAGCTGCTGGAAAGTTATTGGATATAAATGTCTTGGACCATTTAATTATTGCGGAGCAGGGATACTATAGCTTTGCGGATGAGGGGCGGATTTGAGGTGTGTTTTTTTTACATCGATATTTTTTGGCTTGGGGAAATCATACATCAGAAATCATACATCATAAATCATACATCATAAATCTGCTAACTAGGTAAAACTAGGTGGATATATGATGTATGATTTATGATTTAAAATTTATGATTTTCCAACGACACAAAATACATGATCCATTATAGGATGAGCAATACCTTAGATCTGTTAGATTTAGAAATTAAAGAGTGAAAATTAAACTTCAGTATTAAATTTTAACAAAAAAATAACATATAGCTGTATTAGTTTTTTTCAAATGGAAAGATTTTTTATTTTTAATAAAAGCTTTAAATTATCCAAATCAATTTAATATTATCTTTAAATCACTTAATATTATTTTTAATAAAAAACGTATAAATTTGAATAGTAAAGTAATTTTGAGTTTACTTTTTTTTACAAATTTGATTAATAAAAGATCTTAATCTATTTTTGAAATAAAAATGAAAAAGAAAAACTTGGATGACAAATTATTTTCAATGTCTATTGGAAAATTTCAGATTAAAGTTATTAATTACCCTACATGGATAATTTTAGTGCTTTTCTTATTTATACTAATTAGCGTAATTGTGATAAAAATATTTTAGGTAATTCCATGTTTTTTTGTCAAGCGTTTTGCTATAAAAGACAGATTCTAAGTGCCCCGTTAGTAAATATAGAACCATGAAATTATAATTAAAAATGGGTTTCCAATTTAATAATTGCAAACCCATTTTGAAGTTTAATAAAGTTATTTTCAGAGCTTAACGTCAACGTCATAAATCTGACTTCTGACAGCGCAGCGGTCTGACATCTTGCCTCTCTTTATATGCTATCCCCCCGCAACTTCCGAAACCGCTTCCGAGCATCCACTGCTAAGGTACTATCCGAGAAATCAATAAAAATTTGCTCATATAGTCCTTTCGCTTTTTCAGGGTCATTCAATTGATTTTCATACAAATCCGCTAATTCAAAAAGGGCATTATCTGCTCGAATTTCATCTTTATGATCTTCGATTATTTTCTCATACATCTTTACGGCATTTGGATAATCTTTTTGCTTTGTATAGACCTTAGCCTTCAAGTAATACACATCATCTTTTAGCGTGTGCTCTGGGAAAACAGTGACTAATGAATCTAGCTTATTAAAAGACTCTTCAAAGCGATTTTGGAAAACTAATAATTCTGCTTCCGAATATAATTGTAAAGAAGTTGTGGTCGTATCTAAACCTAAATTATCCATAATAAAAATGGATAAATCCAAAGCATCATTTGCAATCAATTTAGAAGTAGAAGCTTTTAAAATATCAAACTGTGTCTGTGCCCATTGGAAATCGCCTGCATAGTAAGACAGTTTTGCATTTCTAAAACGCGCCTCGTGGCCCAATAGATCATCCTTATACGTCTTATCTACTTGAGAATATAGGAGGGTAGCTTCCCATATTTCTCCTTGCATTAAATAAAAGTCCGCTAGTTTAATTTTACCCTCTGCTTGGGTGGAAGGATTGATACCAGGATAGTTAATCATCTCCTCTAATAGGCTAGTTGCCTTTGCCAGATCATTGATAAAAAATGCTTCCAAATTAGCTAATTCATGCACGATAGAAGCGGTCGTTTTATTTCGACCAAATTCGTTTAAGAAGGTCTCATAAGAAGTTTCTAAAGTTCGCAAATCCTCTATAGTATAGTCGTACCCTTCCGTTATCTTTTTCCGATTGCAGGCTAGTGCATTCTTCTTTGCACCGATGTAATAGCTAGAAGTAATTCCTTTATCTTCCACAATATACTCGTAAGCTGCAATGGCTGTATCGTAATCTTTATCT
>CAKZUM010000388.1 GCA_937921525.1 uncultured Saprospiraceae bacterium | reverse complement strand
ACAATCAGGTCATTAACGACGAATTCTTGGTGACAGACATTTTAAAAATGGCTGACACCTTTTCGTAGATCCCAAGTATCAGCCACTTTCTAAGTGTCTGCTACTAAGAGTCCGTCTCTTAGTTTAACGGGTATTGTTTGTAACTCTCCATTTTCCATTTTCCATTTTCCATTCAGAATTTATCCAAGCCTCTAAAATCTATCCTCACAACTTTATTCGTCTTTTTTGTGAGTTTAAATCGCTCATCTATCCGATAACCAACTACCCAACAAATCCTGCCATTGCTCTCTACGATCATCACTTCTTCCTTCTCAAAACGATTTAATTTTAAGTCAGAAAAAAAGTCTTGTAATTTTTTGCTACGCCCATTCATGCCTAATGGCTGGAAGCGATCTCCTTCTTGCCAATATCTTATAGTCAAAGGAAATTCTAGTTGCTCATAATCTAGTAAAGCCGTATTGGATGGCTGGTTTAAAGGATAAGTCGTCTTATTACAATAAGTAAACTTAAATTCTTGGTCATTTAAATTTTTAATACTGGAATTTTCTTTTACTAATTTAAAATTTTCTTTCTTTTTATTTCTTGACTTTACAAGCAAAAAATCTCGATCAACTAACAGATGATAATCCACAGAGGAGAACATTGTCCCGATCTGCTCATAGCTTTTAAATAATTGGCTTATTTGAGCTCCATTAAAGCCATAGGGCAGTAGTAGCTCATATAGCAGGGTATGTTTAGCAGGATGATTATGGAGTGTTTGTTTTTCAATGCAAAAATGACCTGCTGCATATTTGGTAATCTTGTTTCGATATTGCTCAATCATTTCGTTAAACAACATTTCTGTTTCTCGAAGATGATCTAGGGTCTTCCCAAAAGTACTTTCCAAAGAAGGATTGATCGTCTTTAAGTGGGGGACAACTTCATGTCGAATAAGATTCCGTTGATACTTGGTGGACTGATTTGAAGCATCCTCTCGATACGGAATATTTTGATCTTGAATGAATTGTTGAATAGCTGCTCTAGTGGCAAAAAGTAATGGCCGTATAATAGGTGCTTGTTGTATTGGAATACCGTGTAGGCCCTTAATGCCACATCCCTTTGTTAGATTTAATAAAACCGTTTCTAAAGAGTCATTTAGATGATGCGCAGTTGCTATATGGGTATATCCATGTGCTAGTCGTAGCTCCTCAAACCACTGATACCGTAAGGTTCTAGCGACAATCTGTGTAGAAGTTTTTTGTAGCTGTGCCTCTTTATTGGTATCGAATCGAATGCTATGAAAAGGAATATTTAATTTTTGAGCTTGCTCTGCCACAAAAGATTCATCTCCATCCGAATCAAGACCTCTCAATTGGAAATTGCAATGCGCTATACCAAACTCGAAACCTGCTTGTTGGAATAGATAGACCATCGCCATAGAATCCAACCCACCACTTACAGCTAATAGAATTCGATCATCTAAAGAGAATAATTGTTCCTTATCGAGGAAGCTCTGGAACTGTTTGAGCATAGAAACGATTATAATTATAGTAGCTGTAGCTTAGGCCTCTGGCCTGAGTAGAAATTACTACTACTCAGACCAGAGGTCTAAGCTACGGTTAGTATTAAAAGTGTAATAAAACTGCGAGTATTTCACTTACTCTGATAAACTTTATCAAAATAATACTAAAGTAGCTGCATTATTCCTATTACTTGGATATTTTTGCGCAAAAATAAACATTATCAAAGTATGAATTTTTTAGAAGAACTAAAATGGAGAGGGATGTTGCATAATTCAACACCTGGTATAGAGCAAGAATTAGCAAGTGGTATCAAAAGAGCGTACATAGGTTTTGATCCAACAGCTCCTTCTTTGACAATTGGTAATTATGTGCAGATAATGATTTTAAAACTTTATCAATTATCTGGACATCAGCCAGTTGTTTTGATGGGTGGTGCTACAGGTAGAGTAGGGGATCCTAGTTTTAAATCAGAGGAACGTTCTTTAAAATCTTTTGATGAGTTAGATAATAATTTAGTACATCAAATCAAGCAATTTCATAAATTTTTAGATTTTGAGAACGGAGATAATAAAGCCCTACTGGTTAATAACTTAGATTTCTATAATGATATGAATATCCTTGACTTTCTGAGAGACGTAGGTAAAACAGTTACTGTCAATTATATGAACTCAAAGGAATCTGTTCAAAAGAGAATTGAAACAGGTTTGTCCTTTACAGAGTATAGCTACCAATTATTGCAAGGATATGATTTTCAGCGTCTATACGAAGATCAAGGGGTCATTATGCAAATGGGCGGATCTGATCAATGGGGAAATATCACAACAGGTACTACTTTTATCAGAAAGAACTTAGGCAAATCTGCCTATGCTTTGACCACGCCATTATTGACTAAAGCAGATGGTTCCAAGTTTGGTAAATCGGAATCAGGCAATATTTGGCTAGACCCAGAAAAAACGTCTCCTTATAAATTCTACCAATTTTGGTTGAATGCAGATGATCGAGATTTGCCAATGTTCTTACGCTACTTTACTTTAAAATCTAAGGAAGAGGTAGAGGCATTAGAAGCAGAACATGCAGATAACCCGAATGCCATCAAACGGTTATTGGCAGAAGAATTGACTGTAAGAGTGCATTCTCAAGAAGACTTTGATTCTGTCCAGTTGGTTTCTGAGTTGCTATTCAATAAAAAAGCAACTAAAGAGACCTTGATGAAAATGGATGCTCGTTCCTTAGAAACGGTAGCTATGGAGATACCAAGCGCTACTGTTTCAAAAGACGTGATCGCTCAAGGGATCAATATTCTTGATTTGTTGTCAGAAGAAACTAATATCCTAAATTCTAAAGGAGAGGCAAGACGAGCGATCAAAGGGAATGCGGTTTCTATTAATAAAGATAAGGTCAGTTCTCACGAAGCGATTGTTAATCAAGAAGCGCTGTTGCATGGAAAATATATTATGCTGGAAAATGGGAAGAAGAATAAATTAATGGTGTTGGTGGAATAAGAGCGTTTAGTGATTGAATAGTTGTGTTAGCACTCTTGGTGCTAACATAACTCACAGATCGTCGAGATTTGTAACCTCGATGCCGTATGATGATCGTATAGCATCGAGGTTACAAACCTCGACGATCCTGATAAGTCTTGCTTACACCTAATCTCTAAATATGTAATCATTATGGATATAGAAACATTTCATGCCTATTGTATAGCAAAAAAAGGCGTTGAAGAAACCTTCCCTTTTGATGAAGTCACCTTGGTATTCAAGGTAATGGGAAAAATGTTTGCTTTGACGAGCCTAAAAGAAGAAGTGTTTAGAGTCAATCTAAAATGTGATCCAGAAAAAGCTCTAGAATTGAGAGAAGAATACCCTTCTATTATTCCAGGTTGGCATATGAATAAAAAACATTGGAATACAGTCTATTTTGAGGATGGTTTAGAAGATAACTTATTGATAGAATTGATAGATCATTCTTATGATTTAGTAGTGAAGGGCTTAAAGAAAAAAGATCGAGCGTTGTTGGCGGATTTGGATTGAAAATTTTCAGCGAGTATATTCAATTGATTAAACGACCTCCCCACCTTGCTCCATCCATTCAAGCATACCTTCTTTTAAATTAAATACCTTATCAGCATCAAACCCACCATTTTTCATCAAGGTACATACTCGGATGCTTCTTCTTCCAGACCGACAATAAATTAAGCTAATTTTAGCTTTATCTAATTGCTCTATTTTTTCCCAAAAATTTTCCTCAAAATAATCGATGTGAACTGCACCTTCTATATGTGCTGCTTCAAATTCTTGGCTGGTACGGACATCTACTATTTGTACATTTCCTTCGGATTTTTTAGCTTTAAATTGTGCGGTATCCAAGTTATTGAGTTGGGCCTGCAATAAGCGCCATCTTGGAGTTTTACAAGCATTATTTTTTGACATTAGGATTGGTTTATTATTTATTAGGTACATTTTACTAAGAAAGAATAGCTTCGGAAAATAGTCACATTTTAAAATTTAAGATAAAATAAAAAAATAATATAAAAATACCCGTATTCCTGCCATTCCTTTAAAAATGACCTTTCAAAGTTAGCAATAAAAATACATAATAAGTGAATAGTATTTATAAATGACTGAACTACAAAGCAAGAATGATATTATAATGTTTTATCTAATTAGAGTCCTACCAAAGGTAAATAAAATGATAATATCAAATTCTTAAATTTTACACTTAGAGAAATATAAATCATTCATTTAGCCCTTCTGACAACCGTCACAATACCTTTTAAATTTTAAAGTAATCACGATACATTATTAGTAAATTGAATTTTTATTATTAATATATAAAATACAAGCCAATCAATAATTGGTACTATTTTTTATATTCTACTGATTGATAAGCCTGCCTTTAAACCCTTTACCGAAATTAAGTTTACATAACTATTCCACATAAGTTATTGACTTCCTAGTTAATAACACTATGAGAATATTGTCTTAAAAATGAAATTTATGCTTAAACCAATTAAGCATCTTTTACTGTGGAAAGTATCGGTGTGTCTGTTGCTGTTAATGGTATCGGTATCCGTATCGGGTCAAAGTGGTTTTATAAACTTAGATATATCCATTGAACATCCAACTGATTGTGAAGTAAAAGATGGTAAAATTGTTATCACACCACTAAATGGAACGCCTCCCTATCAATACAGTATTGATGGTGGTGCGACATTTGTCAATAATGCTGACTTTTCAAGTTTAAGTATCGGAAGTTATATTATTAGTGTGAAAGATGCTAATAATGAAATATCTTCTTTTAAGTTCGTTCAGCTATTTACAGAAGATTCTCCACGATTAAATGGTGTTGCTGTACAACATCCTGAAAAGTGTGGAGAAGGAGGTACCTTCAATATCATTGCAACAGGTGGCCATGGCCCTTTGATTTACAGTATTGATGGCGGTGTAAGTTTTCATTTAGATAGTCGTTTCGAAAATGTGAATGCAGGCACGTATAATATTATCGTTGCTAATGCAGATCAGACGTGTCTAACATATTATCCACCTGTTCATTTTCAACCTATAGAACCTACGCGTTTCATCTCAGGAACAACGAATGTCTCCTCTCCAACGTGCAGAGATGCGAATGGGCAGATTGAGGTAGTAGTAGGCGGGAATTTGAATGAATTTGAGTTTAGTATTGATAGAGGAAATTCCTTCCAAAAGAGTAATATTTTTTCTGGTTTACCAGTAGGGAATTATAGTGTGATCGCTCGGCATGTTGATTTAAATTGTCAAAAAGAAATAGATATTATCAATTTAACGGCTACGCCATGCCCGTTGCTTCCATGTGACCAGTTGATAGAAAATACTGTATTTAGTGTTCCCGGATGTGATGAAGCTATGGAATATTGTATCAATATTCCACTAACTGCTATTGGAGAATATACGATCAATATTAATGGACAACGATATGATCCAGCAATCCTTTTGGCTTGTAGAAGAGATATAACTTTAGCTGCTTTTTTACTTTCGCCTGGTACTCATTTTATTAATATTGTTAAAAATGATGGAACTTGTACAACGACTGCTACCGTACAAGTAAATTGTGAGTTTGATGGTAGTCAAGATTGTAATTTTATTAATGACGCTTCTGTATCTGTAAGCACTCCATCGGAGCGATATTCCTACTGCTTGAATATTCCACTGGCAAGTTTTTATGACTATGAAGTGTTGGTAAATGGGTTTGCAGCGGAAGGTTTACATGCGTGTAAGAGAGATACGACTTTATCTGCGATCTATTTAACTAAAGGAAATTATAATATCAGTATTGCAAAAGTAGGTCAGTGTCAGGATCAAGCTAACGTGAGAGTGAGTTGTGATTATGATCCAACTAGTCCTGATTACTGTGGTGCTTTATTACAAGACGAGAGAGTAGCATTAGAAACTCATTCTGATACAAAAGATTATTGTCTTAATTTTCCAATATCGGAGATAGATAAATTTACTATCCGAGTCAATGGATTTGCTCCCATACAACCAGTAGTGCCTTGTGAGGATGATCCAAGTTTAGCAGCCCTACGATTTGAACACGGGACTTACCAAATAGAATTGTATCACGAAAATGGCATTTGTTCTGATTCTGCAACAGTTCAGTTTTATACGCCCTACGACCCTGAAAACCCTGATTATTGTGCAGGGCTAATTGAAGATAGAGTATTGGAATTAGAGCAGTATGATGAAGAACATTATTACTGTTTAGATATTCCATTAGCGCATATTGGGGATTTTGAAATAAATGTCAATGGAGCACCTTTTACTCAAGAATTATTGGTTTGTAGAGAAGACCCTACATTAGCTGGACTTCTATTTGAAAAGGGGACTTATCATATTACTATCAGTCATAAGAACGGCATCTGTAAGGATGAAGCTACGGTGCAATTAACTTGCCCATTTGACCCAACGGACCCTGAGTATTGTGCCTCAATTGTAGAAAATACGATAGTAGAATTGACAGAAGTTGGAGGGACCATACCTATTTGTTTAAACATTCCGCTAAGTGCAATAGGGGATTATGAAATTACTATTAATGGTCAAGTACCTACTCAGCAGTTTGCTGTTTGTCAGACTAATAGTCAATTGGCTGCATATGTGTTTGAAGAAGGAACTTATCAAATTGTTGTCCAACACATAGATGGCATTTGTAGAGACGAAGCTACTTTTAGAGTTGACAAACCCTTCGATCCAGAAGATGCAGATTTCTGTAGCAGGTTAATAAGTGATGCAGTAATTGAAGTAGCAGATAGTACCACAACAACTCCATTTTGTTTGAATATACCAATTGATGAGTTGCCCAATTTTGTCATAATAGTTAATGATGTAGATGTTAGTTTGGAAGCTATTACATGTGACAATGGAGGGGCTTTGGCTGCGATCAATTTAGGCTTCGGGATGAATGATATTCGTATTGTACATTCAAATAATATTTGTAAAGACAGAGCAAATGTTTTGGTAACTACCCCTATGGAATTTGATCCATTAGATTCTATAACCTGTAATAACCTAATAGGAGATTCTGTTTTTGAATTAGGGGAGGAGTCAGATACGTATCCATTCTGTTTAAATATTCCGATGATGGAAGCGGCTAATTTTGTCGTTACTGTCAATGGACAAGTAACAGCTGTAGAATCTTGTGAGACGAATATGCTGCTAGCAGGTATTCGTTTGCCAGAAGGCACACATGACGTAGAACTAAACCATAGCAATGGAACATGTAGAGACCAAGCGACTATTCGAATTGTCAATGAGTATAGACCAGATGATTCTACTTTCTGTTCAACCTTAATTGATAATGGTGCCTTTATTTTAGTGGATTCAGGCGGTGTACATAACTATTGTCTAAATATACCAGCATCAGACATATCAAATTTTACAATTACGATCTTAAAAGAAGGAGTATCATATGCGCCAGAAATGATTAGTTGTGTAGCAAATATGTCTTCAATGGCACTTGCGCTAAGTGCAGGTAACTATGAGATTTATCTTAACCATGACAATGGTATTTGTAATGATACAGCAATGGTGGTCGTGGAAGATCCAGTCCTAGAACCTGTCCCATTAGATGATTGTTTAAATATTTTAAGAAATGATGAGATTATAGATATAAGAGATTGTGATAGTACTTCCACAACCGATTATTGTTTAGAATTTCCAGATAATAATCAACTTCAACTAAGTCTCAATGGAGTAGTATTGACAACGTTCCCCTCTTGTGTTAGTGCTACGGAAACGGGTCTAGCACTTCCACCAGGCATGCACACTTTAGTTTTGTCAAGTGATTCTACTGGCTGTGTAGATACAGCGAATATCTTGGTTAGATGTTTTCCAGAAACATTGGCGAACTTTACAGATACCGTACTTTTTAATCAAACAAGTATTTATTGTATTGACGATACTTTACTAGCTGGAGGAATTGATACCATATATAATGCTTGCCCAGAAAAGTCAGGAAATATAGTTGATTTTCTAGTGGAAGATGGTTCTACTTGCATTGTCTATGATAGTGGTGATCAAATAGGATCAGAAGAAGCTTGTATTATTATTTGTAATGCAGATGGAAAATGTGGTACGGTATATATGACGGTAACGGTATTACCTGAGCCAATTGTTACCTTCACGGATACAGTAGGAATAAATCAACTAGATACTTTTTGTATAGATACCAGTATGTTGGATGGAACGATCGTTAGCATTATGAATACTTGCCCTGAAGAAAGTGGTGAGTCTGTGTTGTTTGAAATATTAGACAGTCTATATTGTATCAGTTATACTAGTCTGGAAGTAGGAATAGAAAAAGCTTGCGTACGAGTATGTGATGACAATGAAGAATGTTTTACTACAGAAATTACCATTATTGTAGAAGATGAGCGGCTTTCCTTCGAGGAAACGATTCTATTAGATTCTACAGGTATATTCTGTCCAGATACTACTTTGTTGGCAGGAAATATTGTGAGTGTTACCAACACGTGTCCTGAAGAAGCAGGAGATTTTGTAGTGTTCACAATAGACTCGCTTAACTGTCTCCAATACGAAGGATTGATGGTCGGTACGGGCAAAGCATGTTTAGAATTATGCGATGATATGGACGAATGTGTGACCATTGATGTGACCATTAATGTAGAGGAAGATACCTTAAAAGCACCGATTGCCGTACCTGATATAGATACGGTGAAGCAGGCGCAGATGTCCGTATTAAATCCACTCAGTAATGATACCTTATGTTCCGATTCCGTTGTTGTGACCATAGCCGCTATGCCTGCTAACGGAACAGCGACTGTTAATCCAGATGGAACGATTACCTATATTCCAATGACGGAATTCTGTGATGACGAAGACCTTTTTATGTATCAAGTTTGTAATGAAACAGGTTGTGATACCGCTCGGGTCAAAGTCTTTGTAGAATGTAGTGTCATTGAGATATTTCCCGCATTTTCACCAAATGGTGATGGCATCAATGATGTTTTTATGATTGATGGGCTAGAAGGTTTTCCTAACCATATATTGCAAGTGTTCGATAGAAGGGGGACTAGGGTGTTATACGCTGAACCTTATGAAAACGATTGGGATGGTACTTGGGACGGTAAAGATTTACCAGATGGAATTTACTTTTATACGCTCGATGATGGTGCTGGGGGAATGTTTTCGGGGTATCTTAATTTACGGCGTTAGTTTCAGACTTGGTAAGTTTTCAAAACTTCCCAAGTCTTCAAAACTTACCAAGTCTTACTCAGAAAATCATTAGGCGTTAACCCATTATAATAAATAATTTAAAACTCTTTTGAACAAAAAAAGGCGCAAAGATTAGATTGTTTGCGCCTTTTGATTTTTCCGAAGCCTACCAATTAATTTCTTCCTCCTCTTCCACATTCAGGCGCATATCAATCTGCCGTTTCTGCAAATCCGCACCCGTAATCGTCACGCTTACCGTATCACCCATCTTATATTCCTTACCTGTACGATTACCTGTAGCTTTTAAACGACCTTCTGCAACAGCGAAGGACTCGCCTAAAGTATCAAAGCTAACCATCCCTTCACACTTGCTCACTTTTAATTCAATAAACAAGCCTCGATCAATAATACCAGAGATAATTCCTTCGAAGGTTTCGCCCACATTTTTCTCAATATACTCTACTTGCTTATATTTGATAGACTCTCTTTCTGAGTCCATCGCTTTCCGTTCTTGGAAAGAGATATGGCGACATTGGTCTTCCAGTTCGTCTTTATTGACACGGTAATTCTTACCACTTAATACCTTATATAAAATGCGGTGACAAAGTACATCAGAATACCGTCGAATAGGGGAGGTGAAGTGGGAATAAAAATCAAAAGCTAAACCATAGTGACCAATATTTTCAGAAGTATATTCTGCTTTTGACATGGTCCGAATAGCGATGGGTTGTAGCATTTTCACCGTATCGTTATCGTCTGCCATATCACTTAGTAGATTATAACTCTCGGCTATTTGCTTAGGCGTATCTACTTTCATTTTGATACCTAGTTCTAGGGCAAACCGAGCAAACTCTGCTACCTTATCTGGATTCGGTTCATCATGTACCCGATAGATAAATGGTATTTCTGGCTTTTCTTTATTGGCTACAAATTTGGCAACTTCTTTATTTGCCAATAGCATAAAATCTTCAATTAATAGATGTGCTTCCTTCCGTACTTTCACATAAACGTCAATAGGCACGGCATTTTCATCTAACTTAAACTTCACTTCCTCTGTCTCGAAATTAATAGCGCCATTTTTAAATTTAGCTTTTCTTAATTTCTTAGCAATGCGATTCATTACTTTTAACTCCTCTGCCATATCGCCTTCGCCAGATTCTATCACTTCCTGTGCTTCTTCGTAGGCGAATCTTCGGTCAGAATGAGTTAATGTTTTACCAAACCAACGATCGACTATTTTGTCTGACTTATCAAAAGTAAAAACTGCCGAGAAGGTATATTTATCTTCATTGGGTCGCAAAGAACACAAACCATTGGATAGGTTTTCTGGCAGCATAGGTAGCACTCTATCTACTAGATAGACAGAAGTTGACCGAGTGTAAGCTTCTTTATCCAAAGCAGTTCCAGGGCGTACAAAGTGCGTTACATCGGCAATGTGTACGCCTATTTCACAATTTCCATTGTCTAAATATTGAATAGACAAAGCATCATCAAAATCCTTCGCATCATGCGGATCAATCGTGAAAGTCGTCACAGATCGCATATCCCTACGGATAGCCACTTCTGATTCGTCAATGACATCCCTAAATTGCTCTGCTTCTTTTATGACGGCAGGTGGAAAATCCAAATTAAATCCATTGTTAATCAATATGGATTTCATTTCTATATCACTAGACCCTGCTTTTCCAAGTACCGATGTAATTTCTCCCACAGGACTTTTAATACCGTTCCCATGCCATTTAGTGATTTTTACCACCACTTTATCGCCATCCGTGGCATTATTCAAATTTTCTGGATAGACGATAATATCGACAGGCATATTCTCTCTGTCAGGCATCACAAAACTAAATCGTGTAGATTTAGACATTGTACCAATAAAGTGTGATGTTGCCCTTTCCAATACTTCTTCTACCTCTCCCTCCGCTTTTCTCCTACCAGACGGTGTCCAACTGCGGATTCTTACTTTATCTCCATGGAGGGCATTATTGATATATTTTTGGGAAACATGTACATCGTCATCTTGTCCTTCTATGACGATATAGGCGGCACCTGTTCTAGTCATATCCACAATTCCTTCAAGGGTGGCACGCTTAGTGCTAGACTTGACTTTTCCGTTGAAACGAAACTTGCCTTGTCCAATATGTTTTAAGGCTTCTTCTTCCGCAAGTGCATCTAAGGCATTATTAACAGAGATTTTACTGTTTTCTATTTTTAGTTTCTTGATGATCTGCTTGGCATTATATCTTCTATCGTTGTGTTTTTTGAATAGACGAATAATCTCTTTTTTTAAAATATTGGTAGGGATTTTTTGGCCCTTTATTTTTTTGAATGATTTCTTTTTTGACATATAGTTTTTTTTGGGCATCTTCATTGTGCCACTGTAAGTGCGAAGTTGTTTAAAACTGTGAAACAACTCTTACAAAAGTATTTCTTTTTTGATATAGTTTTGAGATCAATTTTTGTAACTATTCAGTACTACACTAAGAACCCTCCCCGACCCTCCCTTAAAAAGGGAGGGAGACATCTACGATGAAAAATTCGTTTTGGAAGCGAAATATTTTCATTTCAACGTCTCCCCCTCTTCTTAAGAGGGTCGGGGGGAGTTCTAGCTTATGCTGAATAGTTACCAATTTTTTTGAACCTATTCAATCAGTAGAACAGAGAGCAGACCAGCCCGACTGCCGTCAGGCGGGCGGGGAAGCGAGAATAGAGATGTATTTCATTTAAAACAAGGATTTTTTTGACTTTTAAATGAAATACGTCTGTATTCTCTGCTCTCGCATCTCTACTCTAAAACCTATATAGTTTTGAGATCAATTTGGTGTGTAAACAAATAGTTATATTCATAAATTGATCCATAAATAGGTAAAGGTAGCTTAGCTATGTATTTGTGGATAATATGAAGGAATAGCGTAAAGGAGAGCTGTTTACAGGAAATAGGTTCTCAAGTAGTAAAATTCTCTTACACCTCAATAAAACCGTTTACTGAGGTAAAAGTTCCTATTTGACTAGAATTTTTTAAATTTGGGGCTATATACTAACTACACAAAATACAAATTGAAATCATGGAAAACTTAAGCACAGATAAGCTTAATCAGTATTTAGGCAATTTAATGGATTGGGCGGTGGTATTTGTCCCGAAACTAATAGTAGCAGCATTAGTGCTATTCATAGGGTTTTGGGTAGCTCGTCGGGTAGGTAATCTTTTAAAAGGAGGGATAGCTAAAGCCAATGTATCTAGTGAGGTCACTACCTTTTTAGGGTCTATTATTGATATTGTACTAAAACTAGCCGTGATACTAGTAGCGGCTAGTATTGTAGGTTTTCAGGTATCTTCTTTATTGGGCTTAATTGCCGCAGTAGGTTTTGCAGTAGGAATGGCTTTACAGGGCTTTTTAGGCAACTTCGCTTCTGGTATTACCATTGTTTTTTTAAAACCATATAAGGTAGGCGACTGGGTATCTATAGGCGATAAATTTGGAAAGGTAGAGGCAATTGAGATTTTTAATACGACCATTATCACTCCAAATGATAAGACCCTTATTATTCCTAACGGGAAAGTAACGGACGATACAATTACTAATTATTCTACGAAAGGACGGATACGTCTAGAATTGCAGGTAACCATGCCTTACGCCGAAGAGTATGATAAAGTAGAAAGGTTGATTAGAGACGCCTTGACTACGGTACCAGGTATTTTAAGAGATCCCGAGCCATTGATCGGTATTGAATCTTATGATAGTCATAATATCGTGGTGGCTGTTCGGCCTTATATAGACCCTGAATCCTACTGGCAAGTAACTTATACTGCTTATGCCGCTATTAAAAATGCTTTTAGTAAAAATGGAGTGAAAGTGGCTTACTCAGAAGGTGTGGAGTTGGGGCCTATTGGTGGGTAGCTTGGGTACGACTAAATCATAAATCAAATATCAGAAATCATACATCATAAATCCATCTAGATCAAATCGGGATGGATTTATGATGTATGATTTCTGATTTAAGATGTATGATTTTTTTCCGTTCTTTCTTATGATGATCGAAGCACGGTCACATTCCCCTGTTCCGTATAAACCTCCCCAGAGA
>CAKZUM010000387.1 GCA_937921525.1 uncultured Saprospiraceae bacterium | reverse complement strand
AATATTAGTACCTCCATTATAGGCCCCGTTATTATCTGCGGGTGGCATAGTCGTAGAGGTATTCATTAGGCTAAGGGTAGGCGTGCCTACGACTGCTGTTGCAAAAGGTAATGGATCGGTCACATTGATCGTTGACAAATTCGCATTCCCTGTATTTTCAATATTAAATTGGAAGGCTAAAACTACATTCCCATTTGGTAAAGCAGTAGAACCTGTTAACTCCTTGGTGATTTCAATTTCTGGTAAGTACGCCAACGTTGGATCGTCTTCCCCACCTGTTTCATTATCAGAAATATTGTTCGTATCTAAATCTGTTTCATCATCCGAATTGTCTGTTACTGGCACTCCGTCTGAATCTTCTGCATTAACAGTTGCAATGTTCGCTAACGGAGAAGATACTGGATCACAGTCTAAAGTTACTTCCACCGTTACACTCCATTGGATGCTGTCTCCTGGGAAAAGACAGCCATCACCCGTGTACATATTCACAAAGGTATTGCCGTTGAAGCCTGCATTCAAATTAGGCTCGATACTACTTAATGAAGTGTTGGAAAAATTGATAGGGGTAGGTGCATTCGCACTAACGAAAGCACAGCCAAAACGAGTACTAAAATCATCCAATACATCTATTTGACAGAACTCACTCGTACCATTATTTTTTAAATTGTACTCATAGGTTAGTGCATAATTTCCGTTAGCTTGTTTTACTGGTATTCCAACTAGTGCCTTTTCCAATGCTGGAATTGGTCCAAAGTCTAAAGGAGTTGGTTCATCTGTATCGTTAGTCGGATCAGTACCATCATCAGAAATATCTGTTACAGGATTGCCGCTTGGATCTGTGCCTGTTGCGGTGGCTTGATTTGTTAAGCCTGTGACAGGTACTTGCAAAGGATCAATTTCTACTTTTATATCTACTACGATTACTTCTCCCGGTTTAAGGATGGCTGTTCTATCTAAAATATCATCGCCATCTACAATAGTAGAACTCGTATTACCGCCGCCTGTGAAACCTGTATTTAAGCCTCCTAAAGTACTAGCTGTACCATTGATGGCTACTGTCATTGCACTTACAAAAGCTGGACTAAATTGGGTCGCCAAATTATCTTCTAAAGCTACATCCATTAAGTCCGTATTTCCCGTATTCTGAATCACCATTTGGAAATTAGCTTCCATATTCCCATTCGGCAACATGGTTGCACTCGTCTGCGTTTTTGCCAGATCAATATCTGGAATACTCAATAAAGTTGGATCATCAGAACCGCCTGTATCATTCGGAAATTCCGACTCATCATCGGAGTCGTCTGTTACTGGATTGTTGTCATCATCTACTCCATTGACGGTAGCTTGATTAACCAATGGGTCATCTATTGGCGTACAGGATGGATCTAATTCTATGGTTGTTGTGATCGTAATTGAATCGCCCGGGTAAAGGCAGCCATCCGTATTTAATAAATTAATTTGACTCGTTCCATTATATAATGTATTGCCTGTTGGCACAATACTATTCATTGATATATTGGCTAATACAGGATCGGTCGTTGCTAATACATCTACAAAAGCACAGCCATATTGTGTCGCAAAATCTTCTAATAAATCTATCTGACAAAAACGGCTACCGCCTTTATTTTTTATGATAAATTCATACTCAACAGAATAGTTACCATTGGCTAACTCTATTGGTGTTGCTGTAATTCCTTTTGTCAATTCTGGAATCGGCGGTATGGTGATTGGGGTCGGATCATCGGGGCCTGGCTCGACCGCTGCGGAATCATCAGATATGTCCATTACTGGTCCATAACCCGGTATTGGCATCCCTGTATCATTTACTGGATCGCCTGTGACGGTAGCTTGATTTTCAACTGGTTGCGGTGTGAGTAAACCAAATATCTCTGGATCTACTACTACCGTCATTGTCATCAAAAATGACTCATCTGGTTGGAGTAAATCCGTTGCATTAGCTACAGTCAAATCATCATTACTTGTTCCGTTAAAACTACCATTATTATCAGACGGTGGACTACTAGCTGTGATGTTAGTTAAGCTGACAACTGGCGTACCAATGATTGCTGAACTAAATGTTAATGGGTCTTCTACTAGCACATTAGATAGGTTGGTATTGCCTGTATTTTCTACTAACATTTCAAAAACCAATTCTACATTACCATCTGGTAACACTGTTTGATTGGTTAAACTTTTAGTAATTTCAATATTAGGCAGGTAGGCAAATGTTGGATCATCTTCCCCACCCGATTCATTGTCTGCTGTACTATTTGAATCCAAATCGGTTCCATCATCTGACAGGTCCGTTACTCCATTTCCATCAGCGTCTTCTGCATTGACTGTTGCGATATTCGCTAGTGGACTATTGAGTGGATCGCAGTCGGTTGTTACTTCTACTGTAATGCTCCATTGGATGGAATCAGTTGGGTATAGACAGCCATCGCCGTTGAACATATTCGTAAAGGAACTTCCATTAAATGCTGTATTAAAGGTAGGCTGAATACTATTTAATGTATTGTTTTCAAATGCGACGAGCGTAGCTGGGCTAGCACTCACAAAGGCACATCCAAACTGACTATCAATATCATCCAATACATCTATTTGACACATTTCTTCTGTGCCATTATTTTTTAAATTAAAGGCATAGGTCAATTCAAAATTTCCATTTGGCAAAGCTACTGGTGCAGCAGTCAAAGTCTTTTCTAATTCAGGGATAGGGCCTAAATCTAATGGTGTTGGATCATCCTCTCCGGGGCCAACATCATCATCAGACAAATCGGATACAGTTGTTCCATCTGGATTAACTGCAGTCGTTGTAGCTTGATTGGTTAAACCCATAACGGGTACTGCTAAGGGGTCTATCTCTGCTTTTATAATAACTACAATCATTTCTCCGGGCTGCATGACTGCTGATCTATCTAATATATCATCGCCATCTGCAACAATAGGCATTCCTGCACCTGTAAATCCTGTATTTAAATTACCAAGTACACTTGCATCTCCTGTGATAGAAACCGTCATTGCACTCACAAAAGCAGGGGCTAACTGCGTAGCCAAATCATCTTCTAATGCTACATTTAATAAGTGGGTATTTCCTGTATTTTGAATAGTTAATTGGTACTCCACTTCTATATTACCATTGGGTAACATTGTGGAACTAATCTGATCTTTTGTCAAATCAATATTAGGAATAGATAAAGGCGTTGGGTCATCTGGACCACCATCTGTTGTACTATCTGAATCATCCGCTACCTTTATTCCTGTGTTCGGATCGGTTCCACAAACTGTTGCAGTATTGAGCAATGGATCGTCCACTCCATCACAAGCGACATCTAATTCTACTGTTACCGATAAGGTGATTTCATCTCCGGGAAATAAGCAACCATCTGTATTGAATAAGTTATTATTAGTATCTCCATCATAAGCAGTATTGGCGGTAGGTGTTGTACTATTTCCTGTTGTATTTACTAGGTTGATTGACGTGGTACTAATGACATCTTGAAAGGCACAACCCAACTGCATAGCAAAATTTTCGGTCAAGTCTAAATTGCACATTTGAGCCCCTCCAATATTTTCTATTACAAAATCATATGTGACTGCAAAGTTACCGTTCGGTAATTCAATAGGTGTGCTAGGTATGGTCTTTGTCAAAACTGGACAAGGAGGAAAAGTGACGATAGTTGGATCATTAGCTCCTCCTAAATCATTCGCTGCACCAGGGTTGGTACAGGCAGGGTCGCCTTCTGCCAAGCCTGTAGCATCATCAGAAATATCAACTGGATTATCTAAGCCTACAATTGGATTTCCTGCGCCATCAGTTGGCACGGCTTCTGTCATTGCAGAATTGGTCAAACCAGTTATAGGTGCAGCAGATTTATCTACTGAAACAGTAACGATTACCTTAAAAGATTCTCCGGGATTCAATAAACCACTACCTGCTGCTACTATTAAATTGTTATCACTTCTACCATTAAAACTCCCGTCATTATCAGTAGGTAATACTGTCGCATCTATATTCATCAAAGAGACCGTTGCTGCTGGACTCGTTAATAAGGCCGCCCCCCATGGCGATAGATCATCTATTAAAGTGAAATTTTCTAATACAGTAGTTCCTGTATTTTCTACAATTAATTCATAACTAACTGTGTATTCTTCTGGCCCGCCACCGATTGTTGGCACAGCACTAGTAAGCGCTTTCGTTACCCCTATTGCAGGGAATTGTAGCGGGGTGCTATCATCCGTTCCGCCTATGCCATTATTCGTTGTAGGGTCTGTACCATCATCTGTTAGATCGGAGGCCGTTACTACTGCCCCCACTCCATCTACAATAGGATTACCCGAAGCATCAATAGCCGTACCTGTAACTGTCGCTTGGTTAGTAAGTGTTGCATCAATTAAATCATTATCAATTTCTACTACTACCTCTATTAGTATATCTTCTCCCGGTTTTAAAACTCCACTCATTGCATCAAACAAGTCTGCATCAGCAGCACCATCATAACCTCCATTGATTGCAGGATCAGTCGTTGCCGTAGAACTAGTAATTACTGGCGCAGATACAACAGAAACAAATGCAGCACCTAGTTGAGACGCTAAGTTTTCTGTCAAACTAATATTCCCTAAATCCATTCCACCCGTATTCGTGATCGCAAAGGAATAAGTAACATGAATATTATCTGTTCCATCACAGACCATTGTATTGACAGCTACTACATTTTTAGCCGCTCGAATTTCTTGACAGGGACAAGCTACATTTCCAACTTGCACTTCTCTACTTATAGGTCCAGCGGTATCGAATCCATCAGTAACTGAATAATCAATTCTTCTTGACCCCGCCGTTTCTGTACCAATTGCACTTGTATTTTGATAGACTACATTATTCAAAGCATAGTCAATTATGGAAGGTGGCGCAGGGCCGATCATTAGTATTCCTGTAGCAGCATCAAACATGGTGGGTACTGCTATGTTTCCTGTATAGCTTAGTAAATCTTCACCTATTATATAACCACCGCTAATATGTACACTAGCTTTCAGACTATCCATATCTGGATCAGCGGCTGTAATCGTTTCTGACACAATTGTTTCTCCTGCACAATAACAAAGTGGATTGGATTCTATATTCGTTATAGTAGGTGGGGCATTGGTACAAACTTCAAATGGATAACTATCGGACATGGCGATACATCCACTACTTACAATATTTATATTATTGCCTATTGCCAAATTTTCGATACCTGCATCTGACTGATACACTAATACCATGGCTAGGTACTGCCCCGGCACTACTCCTGTGAAAGTAGGCGGCGTATCCATGGTCATATACTGTATGACTCCTGCTTCATCTATTACTACAAAGACTTCAATATAATCAGGATCAGTTCCTGTATTGGCCGTCATTAAAGTAATATCTCCTGATCCGCTGGAAGGCACTTTATATTCACAATCAAAATCACAGGATGGGCATTCTAGATCAAAACAATCTGTCAGACCATCGCCATCATCATCCAAGCCATCCATACAGTTCATCTCCTGTGCAGACAAAGTAAAGACCCCCAGTAATAGACAGTAAACTAGACATAGTACTATCTTGTAAGTTTTGTGCAAGTATCTCATTAGTAGTTCTTTTTCTCGCCTCTAATTTTCTTTCTGAAATTAGTTTTTCACTATTTGAATACTTTTTGCCTATTGTTTTTTTTGTTTATTTATAAAATAGCTTTATTAGATGTAACTAGATGTATGTTCTTTTTTCATTGAAAAAAAAGAACCAAAAATTCTAGTCCAAAAAAACTGGCATTCCCACCCGTAAACGGTTCGGAAGTATACTTCCTCATGGTCAAACAGTTTTTGGACTAGCCGCCCGCTTAGATATTGACTACTTGATGTTGACTACTCGATGTTAGTCAGTTTTTAAACGAAATTTTTCTCAATTCTCAATTCTCAATTCTCAATTCTCAATTCTCAATTCTCAATTCCCCGAAATACCAACCGCTGGCGGTTCACAGCAAGTGGTAATAATCGAAGAAGTTACTTTGCAAGTAGCTGTCTTCGTTGCTTCCACAGAATAATCACCATAAGTTCTAGGACTCGGTACATAAGTAGCATTGGTTGCGCCTATGATTGGACTATCATTAAAGTACCATTGAAAACTCACAATACTCGGAAAATCTTGCGCACTTAGCACCTCACAATCTCCTATAATTGCTAATGAAAATTGTACAGTTGTATCAATCCATGTGGTGTCTGTTGGAATCCAACAATTACCTGCGACTCTGCCACAATCATCTACTACTGGCGTACCATTACCTGCGATCCCATCTGCATCTGGATCGGACACCTCGGCTTCACAACTATCGTCACAACCGTCTCCATCGCTATCTGTATCTAAATAATCTGGTATATTATCCATGTCTGTATCTTGCGGTTCTGAGCAAGTAGTTTGATACATACCATTTGGACAATTTAATGGAGATCCAGTATTATTAGAGGTATAAGTACCTATGTCTAACATACAATCATTTAGGACTACATTAATATCTCCACAAGCTTCTATGGCATCAGGGATGCCGTCATTATCACTATCTAAATCTTTATGATTAGGTATTCCATCTCCATCAGAATCTGGACACGTTTCAATTTCTATTCTGCTAAATCGGAAAGTAGGATTCCCAATATTTCCTGTAACTCCTATCAATATTTCAAGCATGGAAAAATTAAGAATCTCAATTTTTACAGCATTTATAGTACTTGCTACCACGCCCGTAACACCTACTTCATCTACCCAATCTGTAGGCGTACCAGCAGAGGTAGGATCTACGTAATAGTTCTGGAACCCGATAGGTCCGCCGCCATTTACAAATTGACCTTGAATTAAATTTGTAGGACTGTTCAAGTAAATATTATCTACATCTGATGCGTAGGAGATTCCAGCAATATCTGTATAGTCTTCGTTGTCAGAATCAATGTCATTGATACTAATAAATATATAAGGTATAGTTGCCATCGTTCCCATTGGTGTCACCGCAGTAGCGGATCCATTAACGACTAAGCTTAATTTCATCGTTGCATAATCATCTGTTTGTGGTTTGGGAAAAATCAAATCAAAGGGATCTCCCGAACCGACAATACTGACGCCCCCCATTGGATCACTAAAGGAAGCATCGGTCAATTCCCCTACTAAGTCATACACAATCCCACCAACTGTAATGGCATTATCATAAAGTACTTTATCTCCTATTTGTAAATCAGCAGGATCAGCTCCAACTAACATGGAACGATTACTTAAATCAAATGCTTGATTGCATTCCAATTCATCAGATATTCCATCGTTATCATCATCCCTATCGGCACCATCGCTAATCCCATCCATATCTTTATCTGGTCCTGAAGGTGCATTATTTGGAATCACTCTTAGCGTTACTTCTGCATAGGCAACACAGCCATTATTTGGATCTTCCACTCTTGCATATACGATTGTTCCATCAACTGCATTGTAAGGTGAGACAAGCGTACCTGTATTGGATGTTGCATCACTAAGTGATGCGTGATAGGTTGGAATAGTCCCATTAGTAACTAAATTATCTGCATCTGATAAAGTAAAATCTGCGACTAAAACATCACAGGTTGAAACATACAAGATTACATTGTTGGCGGTCGTTCCATTAACCGTTACTTGCCTAGTATCTTGTACCGTATCACACAATCCTATGGTGGTTAATACTAAAGTATAAGTACCTGGAATGGTGGCATTAAAAAGTATATTTTCTGGGCTATTTGTTGTGGAAGTATCTGATAAATTTCCGTCACCTGAGTTCGGTAATATACGCCAAAAAGCAGAATCAGGAATTGTATTTGCGCCAGCCAAAACAAGATCCACGCCAGCACATATTATTTCATCTGGGCCAGCCTCTACAACAGAGGGTTCTTGTACCACTACCGTAATACATTCTAACAATTCACATAATTCATATCCAACTGTATTGCAAATGGTATAATCACCGGGAGTTGTCAATGTATAATTCCCATTATTTATATCTGTTCCATTTACAGTCAATTGTTGATCACAAGAATTCATTTGGTTTGCTTGTATATTTATTACTTCATTTGGACAATAGATCATCCCATCCACCAATTCACTGGCGACTGCATCTACTGTAAAAGAAGAATCTGGATTATCAACAACATAGGAGAATGCCGTCAATTCGACACAGTTTCCATCTATAGTACCGTCATTATTATAATCTCCATCTTGACCTCCCGAAGTGTTTACACAAACTGCATCTACATCTGCTGCGGTAGTACCGGGATTCCCGCCAGGTGTATGAATGCCAAAACGGATCACTCCATCAGCTGTCATGGAATTAATAGCACAAGGAGAAATAGTACCAGAGACACATTGCTGATCAGGAGAACAATCACTCGCGCCTCCTCCTCCTGAAGAATCTACAAATGCGATGACAATTCCATCTTCATCTACGATATATACTTTTTCAGAAGGGTGTCCAAAATCTCCTCTTCGGCATATAGTGAAAGTAGCATCTTGACAAGAAATTCTTTTACCAACAGGTACTATAATTTCTATTAAAAAATCAGGACCTTCTGTTACCATTCCAACTAATGCAAAATCACATAATTCTCTAGCTCCTAAAGTACCTACCGTTCCTCCTGTTGTAACTACCTCAAATAAATTAGGATTACCAATAGATGGCCCTTCATTAATTATTTGAGGAGCACCTTCGTTTAAATATAACATACCTGTACCACCACTATCACCATAGTTGGTATCAAGTGTGGTAATTGGACTTCCCACTTGGGCTTCTAATAGATTAAAAAGTACACCTATTAAAAAGAAGCTTATTATCCAGATTTTCCTTCTCATGAATGGTGATTTAATTTTATTTTGCCTAAAATGATTTCACCTATGACTAATTCATCAGACCAACTGGATATAGCAGACTCGTCCTCACATAAGGAATACTTACTATAACTTTTCCTTATTTATGAACAAGTCTAGTTTATTGTGTTAATTTGTATATACTAAAAATCGACTGGAATGAATATATCTTTTTTCCTAGGAATAGAAAAGTCTTATCAAAGAATACAATGATTCAATTATGGTCGTACATTCCTAAGAATTACAATCAATAAAAATGGTTATTGATAAGATTAACCTTGTTTATCTGGAATATACTTATCAGGTAAGAATACGAGTTCTATTACCAACTCTTCTTTGACAAATTGTCAAAAAAATATAGATGAATAAAGGGGGGGGATGTTCAAAAAAGAACACTTAGTAACAACAAAACAATAACTTCCGCATCTGCCTCTATTCTTTTCCAGTTTGAGAAACTTAAAAAATAAGTCCGTAGCCCTGCTATGCACTGATTTTTTAAATTCCTCAAACAGAAAAATAATTAGAGTCAACTTACGGAA
>CAKZUM010000386.1 GCA_937921525.1 uncultured Saprospiraceae bacterium | reverse complement strand
AGGTCGTGAGCGATGTTGACACTTGTAATACTAGCATGTCACGCTCTCGACCTACTGAACACATCTAATACAGGCGACCTATAAAATCATTTAAATCTGCGTTGAATTATGCGTATTTAGACATCTAGTTCCTTAAGTTGACGACATTCTACTGGAAGTAACCCGATGAATAAATTTGCTGCCCCAACTTTGTTTTATACGCCTATCAATTTAATCATAACAGGAATGAATAGCAAACACAAGACCTGCCCCTCCAATACAAGGCATTGTTGCCGCACCTGTTGATTGTAAATGAAGTTGTTCTGATAAGACTCCATTTCTGAATTGAATAGAGGTACTCATACCATCACCTTCATTGGCTTTGACGAAATTACCTCCTGTATTTTGGATAGAAACGGAGGTCAATTCTGTAAATCCTTCTAAGGTTTTGAAACCAGCATTTTCCATCGAATTCATACCAATAACGAGTAGCCCGTCTTCTATTTGATTTGTTGGTGTTCCATTACCTAACTCGTTTAGCGACAGCTTAAAGTTACCCATAACATTTTCGCTTCCTATGCTTCCTTTGAATAAATCTATAGCTTTTTTCTCTTGCGCTACATTTTCAAATACATAGGCAAAAAGTATTGCTTCGTCGGAGTCACTTTTAGAAAGACTTACGCCAGGTAATTTAATGTTAACTGTTCCAGCATTGACATTCCCTAATAAGGCATTGATAGCACCTTCTCCTAAAGTTAGCATATATAGTTCTCTAGAGTGATAGGCTTTTTCAGGGGTTCGATCGAATGAATTGTATTTAAGTAGGTTTCGTTTCAATGAACTTTCGATGGAACTCTTGAGTAAGATGCTTCCAGCTGCACCAGATACTTCTGCATTGATAAATGGTATTCCATTGGCCATGTTTTTAAAGGCAAAATTATCTCCTAAGCCTTCTCCGCTTGGATGCTGAATTGGATTACACTTATTGGGATTGTCACAATGCTCTCTTTCAAAATCTGCAATAATGATTAAAGTTCGATTGTTTCCTTTGGGGATATTAAAGTTTAGTATTTTAGGATTTTCAGAAGTACCTTTTACTGATCTATAAGTTTTACTTAGTAAGGTGACACCTTTTTCACAATCAGTAGCAACTACATTTTGACAAGGCCCACATACTGTGCCAGTAGCTCGCTGGGCCAACCAATCTTTTACGGGTATTTTGACAGTGCTTCTGCCTGTATTTTCGTTTTCGGTGCAAACAAAAATAAAGCCATCACCATCTTCATCAGGACAACTACACTCAGTAGCAGTTCCATTAGGTTCACACGCATTCTGATCGTTAGGGTCATACTTAGCATGGTTTACTGGATAGTTAGAGAATAGACTATCTCTATCCATATCAATTCCTGCACAAACACCATTATCTTGATGTGGATCACAAGGGCTTAATGGGTCTGTATCTGTGCCAGATTGATAGGTGCCATCTTGTCCTGTTTCTATATCATCGGTGATACCATCTCCATCTGAGTCACTATTTTTATCATAAGGATTGGCATCATTACCATCGGCAACACCATCGTTATCGTCATCTGGATCAGAGCCGTTTAATTTTCCATCATTATCAAAATCACAGAAGCTTTGCGTATTGTCTCTGATACAATCATCATAGTTTGCTTGTGTAACTATTTCTGCAGTAGTGACTACGAAGTTTGATTGATTCTGCTCATTATCTGGGTGGTTATATACGGTATTCCAAAGAAGAATAGATTTATCATTATTAGGTCCCTGAAAGATGACCGTACCGTCCATATTAAAATCTCTTGTTGTATATCCTGAACTGATGAAATTACTTAAGTGATCTTCGTTCTGCTCATCTAATAAAATTTGTAAGAACATGTAGAAGACGTCATTATTTGGTCCTTGAAAAACAGTCAAATCATCTCCGTTCAAATCTCCACTCCAAGAGGCTAACTTTTCGTCTATTTCTACCCTAGGCGTATTTCCTCTTACAGGTGTAAATCCATTACTAAAATCAATAAACGGTATATTGTTCGTCGTAAAAGTATATGGGTATGCAGTTTCTGCTCCTAAGTGATTTCTGTGTCTTAATTTGATGTAATAGTCTCCATGTGCTAAGTTATAAAAGCTAATGATTGGCTCTCCTTCAGCAGTTACAATATCTCCGTCTCGCTGTAATAATGCAGAACAAGTTACTAAGACTTTATCGTAATTATTACCATCTTTTATTTCTAAAAAGACCCAATCCACAATTGCATCATTTCCTGTTTGAGCAAGCAGTTCTGGACTTACCGTTTCTCCGCCACCGGTACCTATATGTGTAAAGCCTTCCATTTCACTGTAAGGTTCTTCTGTTGGAATCAAGCCTTTTGTTCTTAGATCATCTCGCATCAAACCAGTTGTTCCATTATTTACCAAAGCTCCTTGTACGTAAGCTTTCATACGAAGAGCGATTCCTTGACAGTTAATTACTTGACTGTAAACCGTATTATTTCCACAAGCATCTTCTGCAAACCAAGTTCTGATGGTGTGGTTATTAGCCCCAGCTACAGCAGTACTTTCTGCATATTGGATTTTGACACTAGGATCACAATTATCGACTGCGACCATATCTACCCCTACCTCTAAACTGTCTGTCCCATATATGCAGTATTTGCTTGTATTTAATGGAATACTCCCCTCAATAACCATATAAGATACGGTCTCTATATTATGAGCGTCATCTAAATAATCCCATTCTTGCAATCTTAAATCAAAGCTGCCAGATCGCCCCATATTGACTCTAGACAGAACAGGATCAGAATCATTTTTAGTAGCTACTTGAGTAATAATTATTGGATTATAGTAGGTGTTATTGGTCATGACTCTAGTCCATTTGTGATTGATGTCTACCGTTCCTACTTCTCCGATTATATCCCCTATATCGTTTCTGATATTTCCGATTTGTTCTACTGCTAGGTATGCCATTTTTTCTGAGGTGTGCGCCTCTTCTGTGTCATTCGATCTTTCTTCCTCTAAATTGACTTGTACAGAACTTTTTCCAATTGATCTTAAACGAGGAACCACAGCATCTGCTTCATTTATCGTTTGTACACTTGTAAAGCAGGCAGGTGTACTATTAAATGTATTGGCAAAATTAATTGTCTTAGTATTATTTGTTACATCTATTGCCTTAGCATCTAATAGATAACCGTCTGTTTGAGTGCCAGCTTCCATAGCAATCCAAGAAACCGTTTCTCTAAAATGAGGATCTGTATTAGCTTCTTCCTCTTGTAGTTTTAACTCAAATTGATTCGCAGAAATATTTCTGAGCCTTGTGATTACAGCACTTGTATCTTTATTAGAGACGACTTGTGTGAATACTAAAGGCGACTGCGAAAACTGTATAGGGAAAGAGACAGTCTTCCAATTTTCGGATACATTCTCCATAACTCCAGCCACCATTTTTTTACCGTTTGGTAAAGTATAGATTCTGAAAATATCTGGAGCAATAGCATCTTCAATAGAAACCACTTGTTCATCCGTCGTGCTGTTTCCACATATATCTGTTGCAGTCCAAGTTCTAGTAATTGTATAATTATGTAAGGCACATCCATCTAATCCTTGCGTACTAACTTCATCTTTATCAATTGATATAGATGGACAATTATCATAGGCTGTAATGAATGGTGGCAATGGAATTTCTTCATCACAACCTATTGTAATATCATCAGGTACATTTTCTAACGTTGGGCTAGTCGTATCTGTTAGGTATAAAGTTGCAAATGCTGTTGTACAGCAAGTATTGTCTTGATGACATACTTGATAGCTGAACTGATCAATACCACAAAAAGTAGAATCTGCTACTATATACTCAAAAGACCCATCTGCCGTCATATTTATTTCACCCTGCGAGGTGGGTGAGGCAATGCTATATTGGACAGATCTATTCTGCACTATGTCATTGCTAATTACTGTATTCCTATAGATTTGGCCAGGACATATATCTGCAAAGTCATCATTTCCTAGTATGGTAGAGGTATTTGGATTTGTCAATGTAATAATATTACTTTGACTGCCACATGGCTCATCACAATATCTTGCAACTATATTATAATTACCGGGATTCAACTGGTCGAATCGAACTCTATTTTCTTGTACCCAAGTATTTCCATCATCAAAACTAACCTCTATACAGGCGTCAGATTGTCTTTGTATGCTTAGGTTAATTTCACCATCACTTTCTCCACAATCACTTGGATCATTCTTCGCAATATTTGTAATTACAATTGCTGGCCGTATTTGAAAACTATAAGTATCTCTTATTTCATAAGTGGAGGTAATAGCTTTGAAATATACTTTTGGAAAGATCGCCTCTGTTCCAGTTGGTGGATCAAACTGAATAGTATGTGGCCCAATTCCTGTGGCAGTCGCTACCGAAGAGTAAGGTCCAAAATTCCATTCATACTGGAAATTAGGTAAAGAAGATTGTACTTCAAAAATATAGTTATTTCCTTCACACAACCAAGTTTCAACTGGGATACGAGTAACTGGCCAATCGTTTTTGCAAGCATCGTCTTGATAATCAATGAGTCCATTTCCATCATCATCAATCCCATTATCACATTTTTCTTCACATTGTGGTTCTGTTAATTCTACAGGGTTTTGTAGGTAATCTTCTTCACAACCTGTGATGGTATTTCTAACAGTAATATTATAGCTATCTGCATAAAGGTCATTGAAAATGTTGTTACTTTGATAGGTCACTCCATTATCAATGCTAAATTCTAAATTAGCACCGCTTGAAGTAATTGTGATCGTGCCGTTATTAAGATCTGGACAATTGTCTGGATCTGTAAAATTGACATCACTAATTGTAGGGCGACCACAATCTGCATCCTCACAATCGGTTAGTCCATCCCCATCATCATCAATTCCATTATCGCATATTTCTGAGCAGGTTGGATCTGTTAAATTGATGGTACTAAGATGACTTATTTCGCAACCTGTTGTATTATTCTGGACAATAATGATGTAAGCTCCGTTAGTTAGGTTTGTAAAAATTCTAGCACTTTGGAAATTAGCTCCATTGTCTATACTATATCTCAGGTTCGAACCTGAAGCAATGATGGTAATTTGCCCATTGTCTAATACGGGGCAGTTGTCTGGGTTCTCAGGGGTAACTCCAATTATCTCTGGCCTTCCACAAGCATCATCATCACAATCTATTTGTCCATCGCCATTATTATCTATACCATCTGTACAATTCTCATTACAAGAAGAATCAGATAGGGTAGTAGTAGAAGTTGCTAAACAACCAGTTGCCGTATTTTGGACTCTTATGTTGTAAGTTCCTTTTCTTAAATTATTGAATTGATTACTGCTTTGATACGTCCCCCCATTATCTATACTATATTCTAAATTGTTACCCGTTGCAACAATCGTAATAGTCCCGTTATTTAAGTCAGGACAATTGTTTGGGTTCGTTGGCGTCACAGATGTGATTACTGGTTTTCCACAATCTCCATCATTACAATCAACAAGGCCATCACCATCATCATCAATATTATTATCGCAAATTTCGGCAACCGAACAAATAACGGTAGTGAGGTTAATATCATCTACAGAAATGTCACTCGTATAGTTCGACCCTGTAGTTCCTTTAAATCTCAATTGGATTGTTCCACCTGCGTAGGTATCTAAACTTAGAGTGGCATTCAACCAGCTCGTTCCTTTGTTTCCAGATTCGCTCCAAATGCTAGACCAAGAGCTGCCATTATTGGTACTTGCTTCTACTTCAAGTGTGCCCATGGCTACACCATTCATATTATATCGGAAGGAGAAATCTGCCTCACAGATTCCTGTCAAATCGAAACAAGGGCCAGTAAGGAAGGCAGTATTATTAAAATTATTAGTGGCCTCGGTATAAATATAATAAGATCCTTGATAAGCACTTGCTGGGCCTGTTTGACCAGAAGGAGTAGTTCCTGTATGTCTAGTCCAATTAAAATCATCATTGGTATTTTGTTGCCAATTGCCTAGTCCAGATTCAAATCCTTCCGAATACGGGAAAGAGGTGATACAGGTAGTAGAACAATCTGAATCATTTTGATCAATGAGTCCATCGCCATCATCATCAATGCCATTGCCACAAATTTCAGGGCAAGCAGGATCACTTAAAGTAGTCGTAGTATTATGCTGTATAGAACAACCAGTAGCATTATTTCTAACTCGGATAGTATAATTACCATTACCCAAGTTAGAGAAGGTATTGGAAGATTGATAGCTTAGTCCATTATTAATACTGAAACGCAAATCATTTCCAGTAGCATTGATTACGATTTGTCCATTGTTGAGTGCAGGACAATTGTTAGGATTCGTTCTATTGACTCCTGAGATTGTTGGTTGACCACAGTCGGGATCATTACAGTCAATGAGTCCATCGCTGTCATCATCTATGCCATTATTACAAATTTCTGAACAGTTAGAATCTGTTAATACGACTGGACTGGTATGACTTACTGCACAAGAACCTACTGAATTTTCTACACGAATATTGTAAGAGCCTGCTGATAAATTATTAAATGTGTTAGAGCTTTGATAAGAAACTCCATTGTTTATACTATACCTTAAGTTAGAACCTGTGGCTGTAATCCTTATCTGACCATTATTCAAAGTAGGACAGTTATTTGGATTTGTTGGAGTCACGCTTGTAATGGATGGACTCTGACAAGTTGTATTACATGTTGCTACAGCAGTAACGATTATGTTATCAACAGCGATTCCTTTTGTGGTTGTATTGGTTACGCCAAATAGACGCTGTGTAGCTGCATTGTAGGTGAAAGTATGACTGATTTTTTTCCAGTTCAAATTAGTCCAAGAGGTGCTTTGTGGAATATTAAATAAGTTAGAACTATTTGAGTCGAAAATATCTAAACTAACTCTTCCTGCATCTTGTGTAACAGCTCCACCGTCTGGCTCGCAAGATGCATCTAAGGAAATATCCCAAGATGCTACATTGAAGCTGATAGTATACTCGTTACCATCAATCATGCCCATTGCTGCGAAGTTTCGGTTAGCAATCAAACAATCCCATTGACCTGGTAGCCAGATAAAGTATTCCCCTTCAGGATTATTTACTTTGTCCTCTGTATCTTGTACGTAATACATACAATCTCCATTTATGCCAGCTGACCATTCTGGTAATTCTGTACTACCTCTTGGGATTTTCCTTGCTGGACTTCCTTCTAAATTAATTGGATAGGTGAAATTATTATTCCCTTCTTCTAATCCACTATTAGTCATTAAAGAACAGTCAGAGTCATCACAGTCAACGAGACCATCACCGTCATCATCAATGCCATTGTTACAAATTTCGACAGACGGTGGCGATGTTTTTGATTCATCTTTTCCAAAGATGAATACTTTTCCATCAGCCCCATCCTGATTGATTCCTGAGAAGTTAACTTGTAATGTTGTTATTAGGGTACCTAATGGTGCAAGGTCTGTTAGTGGAAAAACTACGGTTTGCAAATTCTGATAATCATTTCCACCAGCCTTAAATCCGAGATCTAAATATGTATCTTTAGAGATATGGACGGTATTCAAATCACCATTAGAGTTTTTTGCAACTATTGATTGATCGTTATTGCCTCCTCGCTCTATAACGAGAACATATAATCCACTAGTTACTTTTATTGGAGTGGAATATCTTAAGACATAATTTTTGTTTGCTGCTCCATTATCTACCTCCATAAAACTATTTAAGTTTCTATCTTGAAACACAGGCAAAATATCAGTTTCAAAAGTTGATGGGCGTGAATGGTAGTCTCTCCCTAGATAACTTGTAGTAGATCCAAACTGATTATGTATCAATCCAATTCCAGAAGGTACGGAAAGGCTAGTTGAAAAAAAATCAGGAGTAATAAAATCTACATAAGGATTAGCTTGACCATTTATAGTTATGGACTTCAGTTCGTGCTGGCCATTCTCGTCTCCTGGAAATGTATTTGTGGTTATTTCAAAGCTAATATCGGCGGCAGATAGAAAGCCATTCATTGAAGGTGGAGCTGTAGCAGATGTTTTTTTTATATTTGATAACACCTTGTCTTTGAGTGAGTTATCTGCAATAATTACTGTATCTTTAGTATAAGTAAAGGGTACTCTATTGTCGGTATTGCTTACTTTTGTATTACAAAAATCTGCACATAATAGATCGTGCTCATTTGATAAATCAATGCAATAAAGTTTGGTCGAATTGGAGGAAATTTCAGAAAAATTGTTGTTTGTTCTTCTCTCTTCATCATGAAAGGATGATTCTAAACAAAAGAGATTTCCTATAACAAAGAATAGTGCTAAGAAAGCAAGGAGGGCTTTTTGTTTGGTCATGTTGACGTTCATCTCCATAAAGAAGTTAGATGGAGGGTGTAAGTAAATAGTAATTTGTGTAAATAGTATATTGAGGAGAAGGAGGATTGAGAGAAAGGGAACTCGTGGGGAAAGGAAAATAATTGTAAAAATTAAAAGTCCAAATTTTATGCCATATTATCAATATTTAGTAGAATATTGGTAAGGAACAGACACTTATAACTAATTGACTATATTCTAATAACTTCAGTAGCTTTAATATACTCGATAACAAACATTCACGATCACAATCCAACTATAGGGAGTAGGCAATAAATAAAGTACCCGTTATGGCGCAGTTATTTTTTTCCTAGTCCCATAATATGTATTTTTGAAAATTCAACTCATATAGTCATTACTCAATGAAATTTGATCAATACCGTATTTCGCCAGATTTAAAAGAAAGTATTGCTAAGTTAGGATTTAAACGTCCAACGGATATTCAGTTTAAAGCGATACCTCATATACTGAAAGGGGAGGATGTATTAGCAATTGCGCAGACGGGTACTGGTAAAACGGCGGCATTTGCAATTCCTGTGCTCAATTTATTACATGAACGGAAATTGGGTCAACGACGACCAGATGGGATTAAATGTCTAGTTTTAGCTCCCACTAGAGAATTAGCGATTCAGATTACCGATGTTTTTATAGAATTAGGACGGCATCTGAAAGTGAAATCCTTCTGTATTTTTGGAGGGGTGGAGCAAGATAGTCAAATTCGGAAGCTAAATAAAGGGTTAGATTTGCTAGTCGCTACGCCTGGACGAATGTTTGATCTAATTAGTCAAGGACATTTAAATTTAAGTAGAGTAGAAATCTTAATATTAGACGAGGCAGATCATATGCTCGATCTAGGCTTTCTCAGAGATATTGAAGATGTATTGAGACACTTGCCTAAACGGAGGCAAACGCTATTCTTTTCCGCTACTATAGATGAAAAAATCAAAAAGCTAGCCTATAGAATAGTCAATAAGGCCATTCGTATTCAAATCTCTCCTAAAGATCCTGTTACTAAAAAAGTCCAGCATAGTGTGGTGTACATTGAAATGGACGACAAGCGTTTTTTCTTGGAACGTTTAGTCAATGAGCACGAAGAAGAAAAGATATTGGTTTTTGTAAGAACGAAGATTCGTGCAGAGAGAGTGGTCAAGGCAATGGAGCGAGTAGGCATCAGGGCCTTATCCATTCACGGGGATAAGGAGCAAGCAAATCGTCTGAGTGTTATGAAAGAGTTCCGATCAGGGAAAACAAAATTACTGATAGCTACAGATGTGAGTGCTAGAGGAATTGATATTCCAGATGTTTCTTATGTGATTAATTACGACTTGCCAGAGCAAGTTGAAAACTATGTGCATCGTATTGGTCGAACGGGTAGAGGTGCTCAATCTGGATTTGCCATTTCTTTTTGTAGTCCTAATGAAAAAGAAATTCTTGATGAAATTGAAGATTATTTGGGAAAACCAATTACGGTAATCGAAATGGACAAAGAAGATTATAAGGATACGATTAATTTTTCCGAAGATCACCGTCCAGATTGGAAGGCACTGAATAAAGAGATGGAGGCATTTGAAAAAGTACAAAGAAAAAAGCGGAAGAAAAAGAAGTAAGATAAAATAAAACCAAACCAATATTGCAGATATTCAATAGAATCAAAAAACAGGTAGAAAAAATAGCTAGCTTGAGACAGGTGCTCAAAAGAATAAGACCTACGATTGATTTTGATATTGCAAACCTTCCTTTGGCTCCAGATTACCAAAATCTTTCCAACTGGGCAGCCCATCCACAATTGCTTTCTAAAGTAGCCTATACTCCTGAAAATATTGAGCCTACTTCTGCTTGGAAAGATGGACCAGTAGATTGTTTTTATGTCTACCCAACTTTAAATTTCAGCAATCAATATTGGAATGCCCCCTTGAATCATCAGGGTATTAATGAGTTAGTAGATGAAATAATATTGCCTGGGCAAGTATCTGTTTTTAATGCTTGTTGTAGAATATTTGTTCCTAGATACCGACAAGCAACTTTCTATTCTTTTTTAAGAACTCGTAAAAATGGGAGAGCAGCATTAGAGGTGGCAGGTGCCGATGTAGTCGCTGCTTTTGATTATTATTTGGCTAATTTTAATAAAGGACGCCCTTTCTTTTTAGCAGGCCATAGCCAAGGCGCCTTACATGTGATGCGTTTACTAGAAGAACGGATTGAGGGAACTATGCTGGCCAAGCAATTAGTAGCTGCTTATCCAATCGGTTTTTACTTTCCTGTGGATAAATTTAAGCGAACCTTAAAAACCATATTACCCGGTAAAAGTCCGACCTCAATAAATTGCGTGGTAGCTTGGGATACTTATCTGGCTACTGGAGGCCCCGTTCGAATATTGGATCGTGCAGAGATCAGATATAAAGAGAAAGGAAAAGTGAAATGGGAAAAAAGAAAAAAGAAAGAGGTGCTCGGCGTCAATCCTTTAAACTGGACGACCTCCAATGAATTGGTTTCCGATAAACGTCATAAAGGAGGGGTGTTTCTATATTTGAAAAGTGCTAAAAAAATGGATTTGGAAGGAATGATTGGAGAAGAACCTATGGGACTTAAATGTATGAGTTTATCTAAGCCGCAAAGACAACAGGTAAACGCTCAAATCGGTAAACGAGGCTTTCTTTATGTCAGCAAACCGAAGTATAGAGCTTTTAGAAGATTGATGTTGCCTGGGGGATATTTGCATGTATTTGATATTGCTTTGTTCTATATTAATCTTCGTGAAAATATTGTGGAACGATGGAAAGCTTATCAGAAAGTATATCCTATATCTGAGTAATCTCAACCTCAACCTCAACCTCAACCTCAACTTCAAAATCAAGCTCAACTTCAAACCTCAAACGCTAGGCTGAGCATGACTTATTAGTTGTGTGGTCAGTGAACAGACTTAAACGATTATTTATCCATTTCCTATAGCATTTCTTTCTTTAAAAATACCTCTATTTCTTTGCTTGAATTTTGTTGAATGTCTTTTGGTAGGTTTAACTTTTTTCGAGTTTTTAAATCTATTGCAATAGCTTGGTTAGTATCTGATTTTCTTAATACTAAATAGGCATTGTTTTGCTTTGTTGGCAGTGCCTCCTTTTTCAAAAGAACAGGTTCTTTAAATATTGGGTTGATTTCAAATCGATCGTCCTCCCAGTTATAGGTAGGAATGATGGCTTGCATTTTATCTCCAGAGGCGATTAGAAATAAACTATGGTATAAGGTTTCGTTGACCTTGTACTCAGCGTGTGGCAATATAGCAGAGGGCGTATTAGAAGCATTTAACTGAAATACAAAAACGCCTTGATCTTGCGCATAGCCTATAATAAAATTTTCCCAAACTTCTAATCGTAGAATTTGATTAGACTGGGCATCTACTGCTTGTCTTGATGCTTTAAATGAAGGACGAAGTGGAGGTAAGAGCTTCTTGTTATCCAAATCCAAGCAGTAAAAATGATCTATGCCTTTGACAGCTATAATATTACTACTCTTATTATAGTTGATGTCAGCAAGGTGATAGGGAAAATCAGGACTACGATTGATCGGCAGGGTTAATTGCAAAACTTGCTCACAGTCGGTTGTATTGTATAGAGATAATATTCTGTGGCTATCTCCTAGCTTGTGGTCTTTTGTAGTAGAGTCAGCACTGATACAGGCGATTAATAATTGGTCAGGTAGCCATAGTCGATTATGCTTTAGTATTTCTCCTGAAATTTCACAGGTAGGTTGCTGGAGTGGGGCAGTTATATTTTTTAAAGATCTTGAAGAGGGAATAGATTCAACAGGGATAGAATTCTTAGTGGTAGGTGAGGAAGGTTTACAAGCTTCCAATAACACAAAAGTTAAAAGTAATAAAAACCTTATCATAGTCCATTTAAAGTAGGAGAGAAGGGCAATACGTTTGTTATGCCCTTCTTTCTCTTAGGAATTTAAAATCTAGACTATCTGGGTCGGATAACATTTATCTTACCATCATCACCATATAGTTCTTTAGATTTTTTATTGTAAGCTCTTGCGGCTTCTTCGGGGGTGTCATACATTCCTATATGAACTGATTTTCGGTTAACCGAAATAACGGCACGATAGCGATTATTTTCTTTATAAACGCCAGTGTACCCAACTTTACTACTTGTTTTTCGTTGTCTACTTGCTACAGATCGACTACGCCAAACTAAGTTTTCTAAACGACAATCTAGTTTGTTACCATTTAAGGCACCTACTAGATTTTTTGTTTTAGATTCATTGTCCTTTAGAAATCGTTCAGCAATTAAACGATGTAAGTACAATGTTTCTGTTTTGTAACCGCCTTCTGCTTTTTTCCAAGTTTTTTGGAAGACGGCACAGCCACTTGAATGTTTGCGCAGATTATTAACAAAATCTACCTTGGCTAAGTAGGGATCTGCCGTTAATGCTTCATAGACGTGATCGTCTAATAACACATTCTCTTCTGCATTTTTTAATTTAATTTTGTATAACACTTTCTCTGTTTGAAGATTGTAAATAAAGAATCTACCAATACCAGTTAATGGATTGGTTTGTTCAAAAAATAATTTTGTCTTGAATTCATTTTAGCATACAAGAGGGTCTAGCTATCGAACTGCAATTCGTAAGCTTTCATGCTAATTTGATTGTAACTAAATTAGCAATAATGATTTTTTAATTTACTCTCTTTAAATGTTGAAGTGCCAGATTTTGGAAGATTAGTAGGTGTTTCTATAAGAAACAATACATTCCTATTACAAAATTATAGCTTTACTAACTAAACACAAGTATAATGTTTTTTAAGATTTTAAAAAAAAATAATTCTTTTTAATTAAAATAAATCTCAAATTCATTTCCTTTATAACCAAGTTACCTTCCAATTAAGCATGAAACAAAGTAATTACATAAATGTTTACAATGCTTGGAAATATTTCTCTATTGTTTTTTTAACGACTTTTCTAATGGATTTTTGAGCGTAAACCTGACATTTCGACTCAATTTTAGCTTTACAAAAAAGATTGGAATAAACACTAATAAAATAAGACAAGATGTTAAATGATATAAATTATATACAACGATGTTTTGATATAGCACGCCTTGGAAGTGGTAGCGTTAGCCCTAATCCACTAGTCGGTGCGGTGATCGTTCATAAAAATAAGATAATAGGAGAGGGATATCATGCTTATTTTGGCGGCCCTCATGCTGAGGTAAATGCAATCGCTTCTGTGAAGGATAAAGACTTGCTAAGTCACTCTACTATATATGTTTCTTTAGAACCTTGTCATCATCATGGAAAAACGCCACCATGTGTAGATGCATTGTTAAGAAATAAGTTTAAGAACGTAGTCATTAGTGTGACTGATCCCAATCCAAAGGTAATGGGAAAGAGCATAAAAAAATTACGAGCGCATCAAGTATCAGTCAAAACGCATGTATTAGAAGCACAAGGAAAACAAGTTACCAGCTTTTTCCTAACTACTTTTTTAAAGAAGAGGCCCTACATTATCCTTAAGTATGCAAAGTCTTCTAATAACATGATCGGAGCTGTTGACCGACAAATTTGGATTACTAATCCTTATACTAAGCGATTGGTGCATAAATGGAGAGGGGAGGTAGGCGCCATCATGGTGGGGACAAATACCGCTTTGATTGATAATCCTCAGCTAAACAATCGCTTATATTTTGGTAATTCCCCGCTTCGAGTTGTATTAGATCGTCAACTTAAACTGAATGTAAACTCCAATTTGCTTAGTGACGGTTTACCTAGTCTTGTTATTACAGAACGACCAGATTTTCCTACCAATAATGGCAAGTGTGAATATCTTAAGCTTCCGTTTGACAACAACTTGATAGAAAACGTTTTATCTAATCTTCATAATAAAGGCTTAGACTCTCTAATCGTTGAGGGAGGGGCTGGCCTATTAAATAGCTTTATAGAAAAAAATCTGTGGGATGAGGCTCGAGTACTTACTGGAAATAATCCAATTACAGTAGATAATGCGATTCCTGCACCTGTTTTAGAAGGTCAGATCGTACAGTCATTACAGTTAGGAGACAATCGATTGGAGCAGATTTTCAATCAGCAATCGACAGATAGTTAACGTTTAGCAATCTCAATCTCCAATTCAACTTTATCAACTTCAATTTTAATCATAAAACGGACAAGTTTATTGAGACAGTTGATATTAGTTTTACCACAAATTTAGGAATGAAGAAGCTTGATAAAACTAAGCTGACAAAGCTAGGGCTGTATTTTACCACATAGGTACATAGGGCACATAGTAGGACGTATGCTATGTGACCTATGTACCTATGTGGTAAAATTGTCAACTACTTTTGTGGTTTAGATAAACTTGCTATAAAACGAGACATTTTTTTGTATAGCAGGTCAACATCATGATTTTGAAGTTGAAGTTGAAGTTGAGATTGAAGTTGAGATTGAAGTTGAGATTGAAGTTGAAGTTGCCCATTTTTTCCTTTCACATTTTGATTGGTGTAAACTAGATTCCAAGTTAAAATTCATTTAAAGTCATTTTGTAATTACCATTAACTGAAAAAAAACCTGTTTTTTGTAGTAGTATTTGAATCATTCCTAAGGAGTTGTTTAAGATCA